>CASDJM010000044.1 GCA_949280815.1 uncultured Clostridia bacterium
AAAAATGAACCCTCCTTGCTAAACATTTTTGTCTAACAATTTGGGTTCACTTCATAATACATCTTTTTTTATATTATAGGAAAGTAAAGCATTCCACAGAAAATTGCTTTGCAATTTTCGTGGACGAACAATTAAACGTGGGTTGAATTCTATCTATAAAAAATTAATCAGCCCACTATTGTTTTTCTGGTACAAAATATAAAGTGAAAAATTCATTTACAATAGGAATAGATGATTTATATAGAAGCTCACAATTTTCTAACTCAACAAAATCATTAGAAATAATCAAATATTGTCCAGCATAGGAATCAATATCTGATAAAGCATCTTCCATTTTTGTACTATCATAAGCAACATTAGCACAAGTGACATACTCATCATAAGAAATATCATAGATAGAATATCCATCCTCTAAATAAGGAATCATAGACTGACCAATTACAGAAGCATCCATTAAAATAGTAGTATTTTTTGGTACATTTTCATTAATAAAATGTGCCATTTCTTTAGCAGAAGAATAAGGCGAAGTGATATCTTTGACAAGTGTTGTAAAAAATGGCTTTAAGCCAGAAAATATTGTAATCAATAAGAAAGCAACACATAGCAAAAAGTACTTTAAAGTATCAAAACAATCGGTATGTGATACTAAAATTAAATAAAACAATATAACAGCAAAAAATAGAATATGTCTTTGGTACAAGATAGAGGAATATACAAATAGGTAAATAGCTATTTGAAAGCTAAGTCCAGTAGCCAGAACAATAAATTCTTTATAGTTGTTTTTTAACATAAAAATCGTATAGAAAAGCAGTAAAAATAGTAAAAAAACAATTAGTAAAGAAAGCTTTGTAATATAGCTACTTGGGACACAAGCGTAATTTATATTAGAAGTTCCAAAAAGTTGGAAAACCACTAATAAAGTGTTGCAAACAATTAATACAAGTCCAATTATGACAGATTTTATATCTGCTGTATTTTTCTTTTTGAAAGATAATATAATTTCGTAAAAATGAAAAGTTATCGTTAATCCAGCTACTATTCCCCAAGCTAAAGAATGAGTGTGAATTAAGAAACAAATCAAAATACTGTATAAAATAGGATGTTTATTCCTTTTTGGATAAAATACACCAATTAGCACCAATAGAAGAATGATACAAGAGTAATTTCTGGCAATAGCAGAATAGGTGTAAGTAAAAGGAATTGTGAAAATGGCAAAAATCTTGATGGGTAAAGGAAGTTCAGTCCTGAATAAGAAAACCCAGGTACTAACTAGTAAAATGAGATAACTGATGATATTTAGAGTTAAGATTGGGAAGTTTAATTTAGCAAAAGGCATAAGAAGTAAATGCCATAAAATAGGATGCCCATCAAATCGACTTTCCATAAATAAGTCAAATATTGATAATTCTTTTGCCATAAGCCAAGCATGAATTTCATCACGCCAAGGTTCATGAAGTAATACTAAGATTAAATTAAGAACGGCATATAAGGCAAAAATTCCCCCATAAAGTATTTTTTTATTTTTTGTATTCATATATCATCTTAATCCTTTCGATGTGTAAGTAGAGCACTCTCGGTGTAATCTATTATTTTTTTACACCTTGTGTGTCGCAACCTTCCTAAATAAAAAAAGTTGGTTGCTCCAATGCTACTTGCCATAGGCTCGTTTTGCTGTCCACTGTTAAAGCTTTGCTTGTTACAGTGGCAGTATGCGTTAGCTGGTCGTTTACGCGGTGTTGCAAAAATAATAGATTACACCGAGAGTACCCTATGTGCGAAAAGAAACGTCCCCATTGCACATTAATTTAATATAGTATATAATAAGGAAAAACAGATTGCAAGACAAGGAGGAAAAAGTTTTGGGAAAATTAGTATTAGTAGATGGTAACAGTATCATGAACCGAGCATTTTATGGAATTATGGGAAGTAAAATGCTAACCACAAAAGATGGAAAATACACCAATGCAGTTTATGGTTTTTTAGCCATATTATTTAAATTGTTAGAAGACGTCGACCCAGAATATTTAGTAGTGGCCTTTGATTTAAAAGCACCGACGGCGAGACATAAATTATATGAAGGGTATAAAGCAACTAGAAAAGGTATGCCACAAGAACTAGCAGAGCAAATGCCAATGATAAAAGATATCTTAAGAGCGATGAATATTGATATTGTAGAGATGGAAGGCTATGAGGCAGATGATGTACTTCGGAACCTTATCTCGTTATGGAGAAAGGCAAGGACTAGAGGTAACCATACTTTCAGGAGATAGAGATACCTTTCAATTAGCGACTGACAAAGTAACCATTCGTATTCCTCATACCAAAGGGGGAAAGACAGAAACTGACGAATATAATCGAGAAAGAATTATAGAAACGTATGGATTAGAACCAAAGCAGCTAATTGATGTAAAGGGATTACAAGGAGATACCTCTGATAATATTCCAGGTATACCAGGGGTAGGGGAGAAGACAGCGATTTCCTTAATTCAAAAGTTTGGTTCTATTGATGGCTTGTATGAGAAGGTAGACAAAGGAGAGGCAGAGTTAAAAGGAAAACAGAAAGAAAAAATCGAAAATAATAGAGATTTAGCCTTCTTATCCAAAACACTAGGAACGATTAATTTGGAAGTTCCAATTGAGGATACTTTAGAGGATTTTAAAGTGGAGGAATGGGACAAGCCAAAAGTTTTGGAATTATTCAAAGAGCTAAACTTTAACCGTTATATTGACCGTTTTTCTTTGCGTGGAGAAGAAGTAGCCAAAGAAGAGCCAGAAGATTTATTCCAAATAGTAGATAAATCCAAAGAAGTGGTCATAGAATTAATAGAAGAACAAAAGCAGATGATTTTTTTTATTCAAACAGCTGAAGATTATCAACTAGAAAAAATTATCAAAGAAAAGATAATTGGCTTAACCATTTTTGATGAAAAAACACAAGAAGTCATTTATGTGCCAATTAAAAAAGAAGAGGATATCCATGATTTCCAAGCAATTCTGGAAGATGAAACGATTAAGAAGATTAGTATTAATGTAACAAAAACCTATATTTTGTTAAAACAACTAGAAATCGATTTAAAAGGAATTGACTATGATATTGCAATTGCAAGCTATATTTTAAATCCAAGTAATAATAAATTAGAAATCGAAAGATTGATGGAGCAATATCTTTCTATAAATGTGCAAGAATTAATTGGAGAAGAACCAAAACAACAACAAATCAATTTATTTGATACGATGTCACCAGAAACTGTAGAAACCAATCAAAAAGAGCAAGAAAGACAGGCTTTTTATGCTTATGGAATTGCCAAAATAAAAGAAATTACCCTAAAACAATTAGAAGAAATTGGGGCTTTGGAATTATTCTATGAAGTTGATATGCCAACTGTTGAAGTGTTATCTAACATGCAATGGAATGGAATGTATGTTGATGAAGAAGAATTAAATCAATTTGGAAAAGAATTAACGGAAAAATTAGAAGCCATAACTCAAATAATTTATGAAATGGCAGGAGAGGAATTTAACATTAATTCGACGAAACAACTAGGAGAAATCTTATTTGAGAAAATGAAATTACCAGTTATTAAAAAGACGAAAAATGGCTATTCAACTGATGTAGATGTATTAGAGAAACTAAAAAGGGAAGACCCTATCATTGGGCAAATATTAGATTATAGGCAATTAATGAAGTTGAATTCTACCTATGTAGAAGGACTAAAACCATATATTAACCCAAAGACAAAAAGAATTCACTCTTTCTTCCATCAAACCATAACAGCGACAGGAAGAATTAGTTCAACTGAACCAAATCTTCAAAACATTCCAACACGATTTGAACTAGGAAAAAGAGTAAGAAAAGTGTTCAGACCAGAAGAAGGAAAGCTATATATTGATGCTGATTATTCTCAAATTGAATTAAGAGTATTAGCTCATATATCAGGAGATGAGCATATGATACAAGCTTTTAAAGAAGGGCAAGACATTCATAAACAAGCAGCTTCTAAAGTATTTAAAAAGCCGATTGAAGAAGTAACCAAAGAACAAAGAAGTGATGCGAAAGCTGTCAACTTTGGAATTGTATATGGAATTAGTGACTTTGGACTAGGAGAACAACTTGGTATTTCTAGAAAAAAAGCAAAACAATATATTACTGAATACCTAGACCAATATGCGGGTATCAAAGCTTTTATGGAAGGAATTACAGAAAAAGCGACAGAACAAGAGTATGTAGAGACTTTATTCCATAGAAGAAGATATATACCAGAACTAAAATCCAATAATTATATGGTAAGACAATTTGGTTCAAGAGCAGCTATGAATACACCAATTCAAGGAACCGCAGCGGACATCATGAAAATTGCCATGATAAAAGTATATCAAGAAATTCAAAAGAGAGGATTGCAATCTAAAATTGTGCTACAAGTTCATGATGAAATGATGATAGAAGCAACAGAAGAAGAAAAAGAAGAAATCAAAGAAATCATGAAACAAAGCATGGAATCAGCAATCGATTTAAAAGTGCCATTAATAGCGGACATAGCAGAAGCAAAAAACTGGTATGAATGCAAATAGAGACAAGGGGACGTAGATAATGTCCCTATTATAAATAATATTATCAACTTAATGTGTTATCTATTATTTTTTTACACCTTGTGTGTTGCAACCTCCTAATTTTAAAAAATGGTAGGTTGCTCCAATCGCACTCGCTTTGCTCGTTTCGTCGATTACGCGGTGTTACAAAAATAATAGATAACACATTAAGTTAGAAAATTTGACTATTAAGGAATAGGGATATTATCTACGTCCCCTTGTTCCTTGTCAAAGAAGGAGAGAAATAGATTGAAAAGCAAAAAGATAATAATTATCATCTTATTGATTATTTTAATAGTGTCGTTTTTTTTGTTTAAGGATTATTTGTTAAAGATGCTGTATCCCAAAACATATCAAGAAGTAGTTTCTCTATATGAGGAAAAATATCATGTGGAAGAAAACCTTATTTTTGCTGTGATAAAGGCAGAAAGTAATTTCGATAAGGATGCTATTTCAAATCGAGATGCGATTGGTTTGATGCAATTAATGGAAGGGACAGCAAAAGATGTTGCTAAGAAAAATCAGATAGAAATAAATGGTGAGAATGTAAAAGAGGAACTTTGTGATGTGAATAAAAATATCGAAATAGGAACTTGCTATTTAGCAATGCTTATGGAGAAATATCAGAATAAGGAAGTGGCTTTAGCTGCTTATAATGCAGGGACAGGAACAGTAGATGGTTGGATTGAAAAGGGAGTAATCCAAAAAGATGGAACTGATATTGAGAAGGTACCATATAAAGAGACGAATAACTATGTTAGAAAGATATTAAGAGATTATAAAATTTATGAAGAGTTGTATGAGGACAAAAGCAACATGACGGAGAATTTTTAACATTCTACATAATTTAAATGTTGCGACTTTGTTCGTCTGCCAAATTTGTGTAGAATAATTGCTGTTATAGAAAAAACAAAGATTTTTCTATAACAGAACTAGACAAATGACGAAAAATGGAATAAAATAGAAATATTAAAAGAAAAGAGATAGGAGAAACAAAATGATTATAGAACAATTACTATTTACTGTCATTTCATTTGCTATATTTGTATATATGTTTTTTCGTATGATTCGAAACAATGATACAACTTATGTAGTAGTTTTAGTTTTAGAAGCCATTGGAATTGCATTGAACTTTGTAGAGGTATTATTTAGAGTCAAACTAAACATGTTATTTGTTATCTTAAAATATGTTTTATCTATTATACTTCCAATTGGTATTATAATATTGGAAAAAAGAAATATGGGACTATATGAAATGGTACATATTCAAAAAGCAAAGTTATATACATTTTTTGGAAATCATAAAAAGGCAAAAGAAGCACTAATTGACTTAATAGAAAAAAACTCAAAATCGTATAGAGCTCATAAGATGTTAGCTGAAATTTACGAACTAGAAGGTGGCATGAGAAAAGCGATTGATGAATATGTACAAGCCATTGATTTAAATAAAAAAGATTATGACTCTTATTATAAAGTAGCAGAATTATTAAATCATTTGGATAAAAAAGACGAAGCTTCTGAAATGTTATTTAATTTATTAAGCAAAAAGCCAGAAATGTGCAAAGCAAGTGAGTTATTAGGAGAAATCTTAATTGAAAAAGAAAAATATAAAGAAGCTGTTAATGTATATCAAGATGCTTTAAGATATAACCCAGTAAGCTATGAATTAAATTATAATTTGGGAATTGCTTATACCATGTTAAATGATTTCCAAAATGCGAAAACATGTTATGAAAAAGCAGCAGAAATTAATTCTTTACTATATAATGCGAAATATTCTTTGGCAGAGATTGCTCTAATTTATAAAGATTTAGAGGAAGCAGAAAAAAGATTTTTAGAAGCTATCGAAGAAGAAGAACTATCAGCAGATGGCTATTATGAGCTGGCAAAAATCTATTTAATTAAGGGAGATAAAGATACAGCTATCAAATATATCAATACAGCGATTGACAGTAATTCTAAAAGAATTGTGGAAAAAGTCAAGAAAGATCCGATTTTTATACCAATTATGGCTAAAATTTCAATGCCATTTAATTTAGAAGAACCAGAGCAAGTAGAACAAAAATTACAAGATAAAGAGATTAAAGCAAAAGAGCATTTGGAAGAAATGAGTGAAATAACAAGGAATTTAAGTTATAATGATATCAAAATGTTAAAGAAGGATCCGTCTGGTAAAGGGAAAAAGATGGAACAAAAAAATCAAGAACAAGAACAAGGAGAACAAAAGGAAAGACAAGATTAAAAATATAAAAAACTTAATTATAGTAAATAATGCCTTGTTAACTCATAAAATTTGTAAATTGAAATATACTAACCATAGATAAAGAAAAATTACTCAGTCCTATTTTAAAAGAAAAGGTAATAGGTCTCTGTGAGTGATAATGATGAGGAGGAATTTTATGAGTACGAAGTTTGCTATAATTGGTGGAGACTTAAGAATTATAAAATTAGCAGGGATGCTGGCAGAAGAAGGAAATACGGTGTACACCTATGGACTAGAGAAAGCAGAAGAACTAAAGAACAAAAGGAACATTATATTTTGTGAAAAATTAAAGCAAGCACTTGAAAATACAGAAATTGTAATAGGACCAATTCCATTTTCAAGTAATGGGAAACAGATTAATAGTCCATTTAGTGATTGTATCATATCCATTCGAGAATTTATGCATATGATGAATGCAAAAATCTTAATAGCAGGAAGTATATTACCAGAAATTTATGATTTAGCCAATGATGAATATGTTGAAATTATCGATATTATGAAAAGAGAGGAATTAGCTGTATTAAATACAATTTCAACAGCAGAAGGGGCGATAGAAATTGCAATTTCCAATACCAATAAAATTATTCATGGTAGTGAAGTTTTAATTTTAGGGTTTGGAAGAATCGGAAAAGTATTAGCTAGAAAAATGACAGGATTATCGGCTAAGGTTACTTGTGCTGCTAGAAAAGATGAGGATTTTGCATGGATTAGAGCTTATGGGCATAAAGCTACTAATATTAATGCATTAGGAGAAGTGCTATCTCAATATGATATTATTATTAATACAGTACCACATTTAGTATTGACGCCAGAGAGATTACAATATGTAAAAGATGACTGTTTATTGATTGACTTGGCATCGAATCCAGGCGGAATTGATAAAAAAACAGCAAAGGATAGAGAGTTAAAGTTGATTTGGGCTTTGGCTTTGCCAGGTAAAGTAGCTCCAGTTACAACAGCAGAATTTATTAAAGATACGATTTATAATATTTTAAAGGAAATATATAAAAAATGATTAATTACCATAAAGTTTATTATATTTTTTATTTGTAACTCCCAACTACATAACAGACTGTAAACAAAATTTAAAAATTTTGTAACAGTCTATAATTTGTTGGTTACCCCGAATTGTTACTGCATAAAAAATATAATAAACTCTTAAATAGTCAATGATATGAACAAAAAGTATTAATTGAAATAATTAAGAAGGGAAGAGTAAGATGTTAATAGAGATTATAAAATCGGTTTTATTTGGAATTGTAGAAGGGATTACAGAATGGTTGCCAATTAGTAGTACAGGGCATTTAATATTAGTAGAACAATTCGTAAAATTAAAAGAAGTGTCACCAGAATTTTGGAGTATGTTTCAAGTAGTCATACAATTTGGTGCCATTTTAGCTGTTGTATTATTATATTGGAATAAAATATGGCCAATTACCAAAGACAAAAAAGAGGCAATTAAATCAACAGGAGTATTATCTTATTTTAATAAAGATATTATGATTTTATGGGCAAAAATTTTAGTGGCGTGTGTACCAGCAGCTGTGATAGGAATATTGTTTGATGAGATGTTTGAAGCTTTGTTCTATAATCCATTTTGTATTGCCCTTGCTTTAATTGTATTTGGTATTGCATTTATTGTAGTAGAAAACTTTAATCAAAAAAGAGAAAGCAAAAAATTAAAAGATACCAATTCTCAGATTACATATAAAGATGCTATCATAATTGGTATATTCCAACTATTAGCAGCTATTTTTCCAGGAACATCACGTTCAGGAGCAACAATTATTGGAGGACTATTAATAGGGTTATCCAGACCAAATGCAGCAGAGTTTACTTTTTATTTAGCAATTCCAACAATGTTAGGTGCAAGCCTACTAAAATTAGTTAAATTTGGATTCGCTTTTACAGGAATGGAACTGGCTATTTTGTTAGTAGGAATGGTAGTATCTTTCTTAGTGTCAGTTCTTGTTATTAAGTTCCTGATGAGTTATATAAAGAAACATGATTTTAAACCATTTGGTTATTATAGAATTGTTTTAGGAATTATCGTGTTAGCTTATTTTTGTTTTATGAAATAAAAATAATATTCTGTAGAAGGGAAATATAGAAGAATCAAGATTTTGTATGCTGTATAAACTGCTACAAAATCTTGATTCTAGTTTTTTATTCAATTTTTCGATTTGTTCTTTCATTTGAATGTCCACACATTTTTTCATATTCTTTGCACTTAATTTTATAATCCATCTGTAAACACAAATAGCGATAGTAACTGCAAGCCTGTTCATATTGCATCATCATTTCATTTGTATCCATGCCAGGCGGTGGCATATTGTAATCCATATAAGGTGGCATGAAAGCATTATTAAAATCTCGTTCCATTTTCAATCAACTCCTTATTTTAGTATATGCGGTAGAATTCAAGATATAACAATCATGATTTTAGGGATAAGTAAGCTGTGTGAAGCGAAGCAAACTGCAGATGACTTATGCAAGGGCTCGAAGGAAAAAATCATGATGCTATAAATCAAAATTAAAAAAAGGAAAAATGTTCATAAATAAGTAAGTATAAAAAGCAGCCAATAAGCCATGTAATAACTTTCCATATAGGTATGGTTTAATGGATAAATCTGTTTTAGAAGTGATACTCCAAACTTGAAGAAGGATGGAAATACCACCAAAGCCAAGCAGAAAAGCAGTAAAAATAAGATTTAAAGAAATTCTTTTACAAGCGATGGAAGAAATCGTATTAATGCCATTGGTAATTTCTAATATTCCAGTCAAGAATCCTTGTATAAAACTAGTATCAATATTTAAAAATTGAAAGACAGGACTGAATAAAATAGTTAAGCTGTTCAATATGCCACTTGCTTTAAAAATGGATATGATACTAGAAAAGATAACTACAAATCCTCCAATTAAGAGAATGGTAGAGATACTACTAGTAATACTTTCTGCCAAAATTTCTCCTAAATTAGAAAAAGAAACAGTTTTTTTGGATTGGCTAAAAGAAGAAGATAAGTGAGTTGTATGAAAAGTATTTTTATCTTTTTTCCAATAACGAAAAATAAAACCAACAGTAATACAAGCAAGTAAGTGAGTTATAAATAGCAAAATGCCAATGGTCGTATTTTTGAACATTAAAATTCCAACAGTTCCAATAATGAATAAAGGACCAGAATTGTTAGTAAAACTAAGCAATCGTTCACATTCTTCTTTACTACAAATATTGTTTTGTCTGAAATTACTGGCAATTTTTGCACCAACAGGGTAACCACTAATGATTCCCATAATAAAAGCAAATGCACCTTCACCTCGAATATTAAAAAATGGTTTCATAAAGCGATTTAATACATTACCAAATAAAGTAATGATATTGGTATGCATTAGCAATTCTGTGGCAACAAAAAATGGGAAAAGGGAGGGAACAACAGAATTCGCCCATAACGCTAATCCTGATTTGACAGCTGGTAGATTACTTTTTGAAAAAATTAGTAAACAAAAAGTAAATCCTAAAAATAGAAGGGGTAATAGATTCCTTTTTAATTTTATGGTGTAAATATTGGTTTTTGCAATCATAATAGACCTCTTTCTTAAAAAATAGTATATTATTAATATATTTATGAAAAAAGAGATTATGAATTAAGTTATTGATAAGATACAGCTTTTAAAAGTTACTACTTAAGACATTATCATAAATTAATCATATAATCGATGAAATTTTTCTAAAAACAATTGACATAATATTAAAACTGCGCTATAATTAATTTATTCTCAATAGAGAAAAAATATGTTTCAATCAAGAAAGGAGACAACAAAGATGTTAACAGAAAAGCAACTGATTGCAATAGGAGAAAGATGCAAAGAAAGACTTGAAGAGGATTTTGAAGTACGGATAGAAGACGTGAAGCCGGGGGCGAGAGACGCTGTTGTAAGAGTAGGGAAGAGGAAAATTATAGCAGTGTCTGAGGTCAACGGAGAAGTAAAAGTATGTTTAGGAAAAGAAGCAACATTCATCAGTCCTGGAGAATGGGACATAATAACATGTGAAGGGACTCATATGAAGGGACTAAAGTTTCAGTAAGGTAAGTATTGATTGAGGTAATGGAAGGTGTACCTTTCATAATGTCCCCCTTGTACGGTAACAGTATAGGGGGATATTTTTTGTTTTCTATGCAAATACGTTAATATAAAACTTGCTTTTTTTGCCAATTTATAGTAGAATAAAAAACATAAAAAATGAAGTTATGATAGATAAGGAATAGCCATAAAATATACTAAAACAAAGAAAGAGGAAGTGAAATTCTTGGGAATTGAAAGCCAAATCAAAAACTTAAAAATTCCAAAAAGTAAAATATTATATCAAGAACCAATGAAAAAACATACAACTTTTAAAATTGGGGGACCAGCGGAAAGCCTTATCAAAATAGATAATTTAGAAGAATTAAAAGAAGTCTTGGAAGTAGCTAATCAGAATGACATACCAATAACAATTATGGGGAATGGAAGTAATGTATTAGTTTTAGATCAAGGAATACCAGGAATCACTTTAATGATAAAATTAGAAAAAATAGAAATCCAGGTAGAAGATGAAAAAATACAAATCACAGTAGGAGCAGGAGAAAAATTAGGAAAATTAGCACAAATCTGTTTACAAAATGAAATTACAGGATTAGAAGAATTATCAGGAATACCTGGGACAATAGGTGGGGCAGTAAGAATGAATGCAGGAGCCCATAGTAGAGAAATGAAAGACATCGTAAAAACAGTAAAATGTATTGATTACCAAGGAAAAGAAAAAGAATTTACCAATCAAGAATTAGAATTTGATTACAGAAGTAGTATCTTTAAAAAAGAAAAATATATCATTACAGAAGTAACATTAGCACTAGAAAAAGGGCAAAAAGAAAAAATAAAAGCTAAAATGGACGAATATGCAACTTATCGAAAAGAAAAGCAACCCATTGAATATCCAAGTGCAGGAAGTACTTTCAAAAGAGGCAATGACTTTATAACAGCAAAACTAATTGATGAAGCTGGATTAAAAGGATATGCAATAGGTGATGCCGAAGTATCAACCAAACATAGTGGATTTATTATTAATAAAGGAGACGCAACAGCGGAAGAAGTTTTAGCATTAGTGGAACAAATCAAAGATACAGTATATAAAAAATTCGAGAAAAAAATTGAATTAGAGATAGAAATAATTGGGAAAGAATAGATAATATTTTTTTGACAAGGGGGAGACCTGTCCTAGAACACACTTTTGAGGATAATCGGTGCTTGTCCCCAAAGGTATCCAAAGCACACCAAAAGAGAGAAGAAGGGAATGAAAATAGAAGAATGAATGGTTTTATGCAATGGTTTAAATCGAGCAACAAAATGAAAAGATGGATTTTTTTAATATTAATAGGAATTTTACTTGCCTGCTATGGATTAGCAAAAATATTAGTGATGAAAGAAATTTCCTTTCAAGAAGTTGGAAAAGTAGTAGTTATATTTGTATTAGGATTTGTTTCTATCGTGTTAGGACTTGTTTTTCTAAATAAAAGAACGTTAGAGGTTTTAATTGAATCAACAGATGACCGTATGGAAAATAAGAAAAATGTTAATGTGAAATCATTAATATTTAATAAAACCGTATATGATCAAGGACCAAATATTGTTGTAATTGGAGGAGGTACAGGATTAAATACCGTACTTTCAGGGCTTAAAAATTATACAAGTAATTTGACAGCGATTGTAACCATTTCCGATTATGGAGAAGGTGTTACCAATTCAAGGAAAGAATTAGAGGTATTACCGTTAGAAGATGTAAAAGATAGTATTGTATCTCTTGCTTCTAAAGAGGGAGAAATTGACAAATTATTTAATTATGAATTTACCAAAGGAAAATTAAAGGGACTTAATTTTTCTGATATCTATTTCTCTGCTATGAAAGAAATTAATGGTAAATTTGAAGATTCAATTATAAAAAGTAATGAAGTATTAAATATGATTGGAAAAGTTATTCCAGTTACTTTAGATGAGATGAAGATGGTTGCTGAGTTAGAAAATGGTTATATGGTAGAAGAAAAATCTAGAATTCAAGAAGTGGTATCAGAAAAAGTAACGAAAATTAATCGTATTTTATTAAGACCCACTAACTGTAAACCAACACCAGGAGTAGTAGAAACTATAAAAAGTGCAGATTGTATTATTATTGGACCTGGAAGTTTGTATACGAATGTTATTCCAAATTTATTAGTAAATGGAGTAGCAAAAGCGATTAAAGAAAGTACTGCTATTAAAGTATATATCAGTAATATTATGACAGAACCAGGACAAACAGATGATTATAGTGTATCAGATCATTTAAATGCTATTATTGAACATTGTGGAAATGGAATTATTGATTATTGTATCTATGATACAGGAGAAGTTGTACCAGAATATATTAAAAAATATAATATAGAAGGGCAAGATTTAGTACAACAAGATATTGATAAAGTAAAGGGAATTAAGTTCTTACAAAGGAATTTATCTATGGTAACCAATGAACATATTAGACATGACCCAAGTTTAGTAGCTTCTTCTATTATTGAATTGATTTGTGATGATTTAAAATATCAAGATAAACAAAATGATCCTCAATATCTAATGTTAAACACAAAATTAAGAGAAGAAAAAAGAATTGATAAAGTTAAAAAATCTATGAAGAGAAAGGAAAAGAGAGGAAAAGTAGGAAAACAAGTAAAAGTTCCAAAGAGTAAAAGCAAATTCAGCAATAAATATAGTGATAGGATTGAGTCCATTCGTGAGGCAGATGAAAAGGCTAGAATGAAAGCACAAAAAGAACAGGAAAAGAGAGACAAGAAGGAACAAGCTAAGAAGGAAAAACAAGAGGCTAAGAAAAATACTTCAAATGCAAAGCCAAAGAGTGCTAGGGGAAGAAGAAGAAATACTCAGTCATAAAGCCTTTATTAAAAAATAGATAAATTTTTAAGATAAAAGATGATAGAACCCTGAGTTGTAATTAGAAAGAAGAAGGAAAAGGAGAAGAAAAGATGGAAATTACGAAAGAAAAATTGAACCTAGAAGAAGGACTAAAGAAAGAATGGGTTATAAGCAATGGAATAGGAGGATTTAGTTCTTCCACTGTCATTGGAGCCAATACGCGAAAATATCATGGATTACTAATTGCCCCACTAACGCCACCAGCTAGAAGATTTTTAGTATTATCCAAATTAGATGAAAGCATAGAAATAAGAAACAAGAAATATGATTTATACACCAATGTATGTGAATCTTTTATTTCTCGTGGCTATGAATACCAAGAAGAATTTAGAAAAGAAGAAGTACCTGTTTTTCAATATAAAGTTGGAAAAGTAGAAATAACCAAAATGGTATGTATGGAGTATGGACACAATACAGTAGGAGTGTATTATAAAATTAAAAATGATGGAACAAAAGCAAAATTAACATTAGCACCAGTAGTGAATTTTAGAGATTTTCATCGAATGAATACAGACCATTATTTTGATATCAGACAAACTGTAAACAAAACAAAAGTAAAATTAATCTTAGATGGAAACTCACAGACGCCAGTATATATGCACGCATCAGAAGGAGAATATAAAGAACATCAAAATGATACTTTTTTGCATATGTTCTATATTGAAGAAGAAAAGAGAGGATTTTATCCAGAAGAAAATCATGCTGTGCCAGGAGTTTATGAAATAGAGATACCAGCTAAAACAGAAAAAGAGATTTCATTTGTTTGTTCTTTAGAAGAAAATATTGAACAAAAAAATGTAAAAAAATTTGTTAATAATGAAAAAATTCGTTTAGGAGAAACGATTAAGGAATCACTATTAATAGATGATACAAAACAAAAGAAGACGAAAAAAGAGATAGAAAGAGATGAGTTAATAAAATCCTATTTAATAGCAGCAGATAGTTTTGTTGCTTATCGCCCTGCGTTTGGATTACATACTATCTTAGCAGGTTATCCATGGTTTTTGGATTGGGGACGTGATACCTTAATTGCTTTTGAAGGTTTATTACTAATTCCTAAAAGGTTTGAAATCGCCAAACAAGTATTGTTAACGATGGTTCGAGATGTTAAATTTGGTTTAGTGCCAAATGGATATTCAGGTTATGATAATAGACCATTATACAATAGTGTAGATGCTTCATTGTTATTGTTTGAACAAATCCAAAAATACATAGAATATACAGGCGATTATGAATTTGTAAAAGAAAAGCTATATCCTATTTTACAGGATGTTATTGAAAATTATTGTCAAGGAATTGATGTAGATAATAATAATATTTATTTGGATACAGATGGTTTAATAGTTTCTGGAACAGAAGAGACACAAAATACTTGGATGGATGCCAAATATAATGGCGTAGCAGTTACACCAAGAAATGGAAAAGCGGTTGAAGTAAATAGCTTGTGGTATAATGCAAATCGAATTATGGCAGAATTAACCAAGAAATTTGGTCATCCAATTTTATCAAAGAAGTATAAAGAGTTAGCAGAAAAATGTAAAAAATCTTTTAGTGAAAAATTTTATCATGAAAAAAAGAAATGCTTATATGATGTACTTGGAGATGACAAAATAAGGCCCAATCAGCTATTTGCTTTAAGTTTAACCTATCCTGTATTAGAGCCAAATTCAGTAGAAGCAAAACAAATGATAGAAACAGTAGAAAAGAAATTATTAAATGCATATGGTTTGAAAACGTTAGCTAGAGGTGAAGAAAATTATGTAGAAGTATATGAAGGGAATCCAGAAAAAAGAGATACTAGTTATCATCAAGGAATTACTTGGCCATGGCTACTAGGTTTGTATTACGATAGTTTGAAAAATGTCTTACAGGCTACGAAAAAGGAAGAAGAAAAGAGTGCATGGAAAGAAAAGTTAGAAAAGTTTAGAGATAAAACAACAAAAACATTCCAAAGAGAAATTTTGGATAACGGTTGTTTAGGTGGTATTGCTGAACTTTATGATTCGGCTAAACCACAGTTACCAAAGGGTACGATTAATCAGGCTTGGAGCGTGGCAGAGGTGTTCCGCATTATTTTAGGTAAATAAGATTATGTTTAAAAAAGATAATTTTTTTGAATCAGACTTACGATTTAGAAAGGAATAAAAGAAAAAATGAAAATCGAATTTGTAGGAACAGGTTCCATTGGAGCCACTCAATCTAGTAGTAGTACACTAATAGATAACAAACTCCTAATTGATATGGGAAATGGAATCATCAAGAAATTAAAACAAACAGGACATCAAATAAAAGACATAGAAAACTGTTTGATTACCCATTTACATGGAGATCATTTTGGAGACATACCATTTTTAATGTTAGACAGATTTTTTTATAAGATAGAAACACCAATTCATATCTATGGACCAAAAGGAATGGAGAAAACAGTGAAAGAATTATTTGACATTCTATTTCCTGGAGACTATGAAACAGTGCAAGAAATTGCTAAAATTGATTTTATAGAATTTGAAGAAATGAAAAATGTAAATATAGGAGATGAAACCTACATTACTTCTTATGAAGTCCAACATGGAAAGTTACAACCAGCTTATGGATATATTGCGGAAAAAGACAATCAAAAAATAGGATTTTCTGGTGACAGTTGTTATTGCGAAGCGATTGACATAATCGTAAAACAAAGTGATTTTTCTATTTTAGATATGAGTTGGATGGAGTCTAAAAAAGCTCATATGGGATTAGAAGATATCTTAAAAATCACACAAACTTATCCAGACAAGAGAATCGCTACTACTCATATGCAAGATTACACAAGAGAACAAGCGAAAAAGCAAAACATAAAAAATTTAATAATTCCAGATGATGGAGAAATCATCGAAATATAAACTAGGAGAAAAAAATGGTATCAATCGAAAATTTAGAAAAAGAACTAAAAAGTGAAAAATTGCAAAGTTTGTATCTTTTATATGGAGAAGAGTTATTTTTGCTGGAATCTTCTTTAAAAAAAATCAAAACCTTATTTGGAGAATGCATCAAAGGAATTAATTACATTACAATCGATGAAACCAATTGCAATGAACTGATAGCAGACATTGAGACCCCAAGTTTTGGCTATGAAAGAAAATTAATTATTGTAAGAAATACAGGCTTACTAAAAAAAGAAGGAAAGCGAAAAAATGCAGAATTAGCTAAATGGAAGGAAAAAGTAAATAACTATTTAAAAGAAAATATAGAAATAATTAATGCTAGTGTAATATTAGTTTTTGTTGAGGAAGAAGTAGATTCCAAGCAAGAGCTATATATAACGATTGACCAATTAGGAATAGTATGTAAATTTGATTATCAAAAACCACTTCAAATTGAAAAAAGAATCAAAGGGATTTGCCATGGTTATAAAGTAGAAATTGAAGAGGCTACTTTGAGATACTTTATTGAATGTTGTGGCACTAATATGCAAGATTTAATTAATGAAATTCGAAAGTTGATTGAATATGCAGGTGAAGGAGGGAAGATACAAAAAGAGGATATTGATAAGTTATCCATTAAAAAATTAGAAAGTGTTATCTTTGATTTAACGGATTCGTTGGGAAAAAGAGATATAGCAAAGGCATTAGATGTTTTAAAGAATTTAATTTATGCCAAAGAACCATTACAAAAAATTTTAATTACTTTATATAATCATTTTAAAAAATTATATTTTGTGAAACTTGCCATAAAATACAATAAAGACATCATAAGTAGTTTGAATTTAAAACCAAATCAAACTTTTTTAGTAAATAAATATAAAACACAAACAAAGTATTTTGAAGAAATTGAACTGATAGATATCTTACAGAATTTAAGAGATTTAGATTATCAATATAAGAATGGATTAATTGATTTACAAATAGGATTAGAGTCAATACTTTGTCAATATTGCTCTAAGATAGGATAGTTATAGGAACTTCTTATCATAGAAATACATTCCACAGAAAAAAAGTACAAAAGCAAATCAAGAAAATGTATAATAAATTACTTTAATGATAAAAATAGTAAAAAGAAAATTTTATAATTAAGGTGATTTTATGTTGAAAAGAAAAAAAAATAGGATAATCATAGGGGTAATTGCATTCATAGCAATTTTTATTACTATATATATCATATTTTTTCAAAATAATTCTGTAGAAGTTTTATCTAAATATGGTTCAAGAGGAAGTGAAGTAACACAAATACAAACTAAATTAAAAAGATGGGGTTATTATAATGGAAACATAGATGGAATTTATGGAACACAAACAGTAAATGCGGTAAAGTATTTTCAAAGAAAGAATGGATTAACAGTAGATGGAATTGCAGGACCAGCAACCTTAAAGGCAATGGGAATTTATACTTCTAGCTCAACATCTACTAGTTCAAGTTCTAGTAACTCCAATAATGTTAATTTATTAGCAAGATTAATTTATGGAGAAGCAAGAGGTGAACCATATACAGGGCAAGTAGCAGTAGGAGCAGTTGTTATGAACCGAGTAAAAAGTAGTTCATTTCCCAATAGTATATCAGGAGTTATCTATGCCTCAGGAGCATTTGATGCAGTAAAAGACGGACAAATTAATTTAACGCCAAATTCAGATGCTAAAAAGGCAGCACAAGATGCAATAAATGGCTGGGATCCTAGTTATGGGGCAATCTATTATTTTAATCCAGCTACTGCTACTAATAAATGGATTTGGTCAAGACCAATGACAGTAACGATTGGTAGACATAGATTTTGTAAATAAAGGACGATTAGGGACGTTTCCTTTTGCTCCTAAAGAAAACACAGTCTCAAATGTGAATTACTTCATATTTGAGACTGCTTTTTTTCTCTATGTCGTCTTCCCATAAAAATCTTCCTTTTCATTTGGAAATTTATGTCAATATTATACATAGTTATTAATAAAAAGTCAATAAGGTTACTGTTCAGCCTTATTATTTGTTGTTCTTGTGAGAAAGCTTACTATATGATTTTTTTATACCTTGTGTGTCGCAACTTCCAGAATCAAATATATTAGCCTGTAAGTTGCTCCAATCGCACTCGCTCAAGGCTCGTTTTGCTGTCCACTGTTAAAGCTTTGCTTGTTACAGTGGCAGTATGCGTTAGCTGGTCGCTTACGCGGTATTTCAAAAATAATATAGTAAGCTTTCTCACTAAAAAGAAAAGAGCAAGGCTAAACAGTCAATGCTGTCAACTTAACTCCAAAATCCTATAAGTACTAATTTAATAGTATTTACTTATATAAAAATAGGTAATC
>CASDJM010000045.1 GCA_949280815.1 uncultured Clostridia bacterium
TAAAAGACAAGGTGTGTAGACAAATTAATTTTAAAATTAGTTTACACTACCAAGTCTTTAGAGGAGGTGGAATCAATGAAAATAAAAAATAGAAAGAAGCAAGATTTTATATGCCGTTCAAACAATAATAAAATCTTACTTCAAAATAACTTATATAAGCCATCTACTTATATTTTACTCGATTTTTATGATAAAAGCAAGTATAAGCAAGTGATGTTCTATGAGTAGAGCATTAAAAGCACCCTTTAAGGACTATGAAGGAATAAAAAGCAAAGATAAATATATTAGACTAACAAAAAGCATGATGGACAATGAAAATTTTAAAAAATTAAAACCATCAACAGTTATAGTATATATGTATATGAAATTATGGGCTAATGGAGAAAAGGAATTTGATTATTCAAAATCATTAGGCAGTAAGGTAGTTTCACAAATGACCTATACAAATGCAATTAAGGAATTAATAGAAAAAGGCTTTATAGAAAGAGTGTATTTTTCAGATGGTGGAGGTCATAGACCAAATTGCTATAAATTTTCTGATAAGTGGACAAAAAATCTCCCTTTTTAAAAAGCTGGTATGGTAATATATAATATTATGGCTAAAAATTATACACCTAAATGGGACAAGCTAAAATAACAAAAATAGACAAGAAATATTGATATTTTAATAAAAAACAATAAAAACTAGATGTATAAAAATTATATACCGATACAAGTATAAAATAGAAAAATAACAAATTAGGTATATAAAAATTATACACATAGATATATAAAAATTAGATACTAAAAAATAGATAGGAAAAGAAACAAACAAAAATAGTAAGTAGGTGAGTTATTAGATGGCAAAATCAAAATGGGAAGATATAAAAGATAAACTAACGTTGGTGGAAGGTTGGGCAAGAGATGGATTGACAAATGAACAAATAGCTCACAATTTAGGAATTTGAATAGCACTATTATATAGATATTAAAAAGAGCATATAGAGTTTTTAGAGTCCTTAAAAAAGGGAAAAGAAGTAATTGATTATCAAGTAGAAAATGCTTTACTAAAAAACGCATTAGATGAAAATGTAACAGCCCAAATATATTGGCTAAATAATAGGAAACCACAGCAATGGAAAAGTAAAAGGGAAAATACAGAAAGCAATAAGGAAGAAATATCAAAAGTTGAATAAATATTAGTTAAAATTAGAGAGGAAGCGGAAAAAGATGTTAATAAGGAGGTGAAAAAACATGAATAAATTCTATAATACAGATTATGAAGAACAAGAAACGATAGTCAATATAGACTATTACAAAAAAGAAGTATCATTATATACAAGCAGGAAAGCAGTACATGAAAGAATCGTTAAGAAAATAGGAGAACCAACAAAGAAATATTATACAGATAAAAAGATAAGTGGTGCTAATTGGATTATTCCATTTGAAAATAGAAAAAGTATTACTTCTATACTATCGAGACCAATATTAATAGGAAACATGAAATAATAAAAATAGGATAGCTAAAATAGTCTTTAAACAATATTTTTAGGATAGGAAATCGATAAGATATATAATTTCATTACTTGAAATGTTAAGGGCTTAAAAATACATATAAAGGCTATCAAGTAAAGATAGAAATTAATTAAATAAATTTAATCCAAGAAGCGGAAAAAACCGCTTCTTTATTCAATACAAATAAAATAAATTCGTGAGGAAGCCGTACCCCCCACAGTATGTAAAAATATATTAACGAAAAAGAACGGTGCAATAACAGTCATAAAATACATAAGATATATATGTGAGGGGTGTAGTAAATAGATAATTTTTTCCTACTATAAAAAAGGACTAAATAGGTACAAAATAGGTACTAAAAATAAGACATTTTATAGATAACTAAAAAGACAGTAAAAATATGTATATCAATATTATAAAAAGGTTACAAAAGAGTTAAAAAAGAGTTCAATATTTCGAGATTTGAAAGTTATTAAAAAGATAGAAAAACAGTTATAAATTTAATGGTTTTTTGACACGATAAAAAAGAGTTTAGATTATTAGTATTTTTTACCATTAAAATAGAAAAATTATTTCGAGTTTTCCGAATCTTAAAAAGAAACATTCGGACTTTTCAGAGTCCTTAAAAAAGAGTGTATTAATAAGACTTGATATTTCGTTTCTATAAAACTTGTCAAAACTTGACTTTTTCTATATGTATTTTTGTCATAACAAATATGTCTTTGTATGAATATAAATAGAATTTAACTCGAGAAGAACACGAGAGAAAAGATAAAAGTAGATAGTTTTCTGACACGATAATGTATGAAGAATATTTTTAATTTTCCGACACTATAAAAAACAAGTAAGGGTACTATAAAAAGTTTTGAGAAAATTTTAAGACAACGAAGTAGAATGTTTATTGTAAAAAAAATTCCCTTAATTCATTTTCTTATATAAAAATATAATCGAACAAAGAACGAACTGTGAGAAAATATAAAAAACAGTAGGATAAAAAATGTAATTGAAGCAAGAGTGAGACTGAAAGATTTACAAAATTGAATTTGAAATAAATCCTAAATTGATAAAATATTTGTGTCAAAAAGTATGGAATTTTATACTAAAAATTGAGAAGCAAAATGCTATACTTTTGCGTGCTAATAAAATGGCACTCTAACACTTGTATATCAAGAGTTTTAAAATTCAGCATGCTATAGTTTTGTGAGTGGAGGTAAAAACATAGTTTGCAAAACTATGTCTTTGCCATGTTCTATTTAGTAAATATTTTTTTCAAAATATTAAAAAGTAATTTTCTAATACTATAAAAAGAACTAGCTTCTGCTAGCTCAAATAATTCATTTTGTATATTATTCTTGTTATAGGATTTTGAATTTATTTAAATAGATTTGAATGGGAATCAATGGTAAGTAAAATGATTATAAGTAAATTATCTATTTTTTGATATTCTAATAGTACATCTGGTTGTACATGACATTCCCATATTCCGCTTCTTCTTTGGTTCTAATAAATGATTTCTATATTTAGCTGGTAAAAGTTCATTTGAAGCAAGTATATTGATAACTTCATCTAAAGAATCATAATTGAAATTAGATTGTTTTTGTAGCTTTTTCAATTGTTTTTTAAATTTATTTGTTAGTTTTATTTCATATCGTTTCATCATTATTGATATCCTCCAATATTTCACCTAAATTATTATAACTCTTGTATTTATCTGGATTTTTTAGTATTTCATCAGCTTCTGCTATTGCTTCTAACATATCATCACTAAATTTAGGTTTCTTTATTGTAAAAGGAATACTATCAGTTAATACAACTTGTTTTAAAAATATTGTTACAGCTTCAGCTATATTCATTCCTAAATCATTTAAAGTTCCTTCAACTTCTTTTTTTAATTCTGGTTCAATTCTTATATTCAATGTATCTGTTTTTGCCATTGCAAACACCTCCATATTTTTATATACTTATATTGTAACACAATGCAATTACATTGTCAATATTATTATATTATTATTTGCCAATAAAAGTGATATTATTCTTTTAGGTTTTTATACTAATCTAAAATACCATTTTTTATGTTTAAAAATATCTCAAATCAATATAATTAAGAATTTTTATATTAAAGTAATATAAGTTATTGGCTAGAAAGATTTAATGAATAAAACTATAGATAAACTATATTTTTATATCAATTTCATTCATAATGGTAAGAAAAAGTGATTTTTGACTATCTTCAATCCTAACTAAATATGAAACAATGCTAATAATAGAAGATTTTATGGCACTAATACTACAGCCTTCCATTTTAGCAATATCAGTATAACTTAAAACTTTATCACTATTAGGCATTAAGTTATAGTACATTAGAAATCTTCTCTTTTGTTTTTCTGTGCCATTTTTTAAGTTGTTGACAAAATCTACAAGTAATATTTTTTTGTTTTTATCAATATCTTTAATTCTAATGTCATCTAAAAAATTATGAACTTGTAAAGAAAAGTTATCTTTTTCTGATTTTGTAAAATCTTTGGGATTTTCTAATGATACCATATAAGTAAAGCCTAATTTAAAATACTTTTTATTCCAATATTCAGTTTCTTTACAGCAATAATCTTCTATTTCGGTTATGACATTCATTAAGTTACTTAATTTATCTTTATCATTTTCTACTATTTCTTTAAGCATATTATATAATTTTTCTTCTTCTTTTGTAATATCTTGATATTTTTTATATTCGTTTTTATCATTCAATAAACTTTCTTCAAATTCTACACTTAAAGAATCATATAATCTTTCTAGTATTGATTGTTTAAAAAATTCTTCCATAATTATTGGTTTTCTAATAATCTTTAGTTATGTATCTAATACAAAAGAAATATAATATTTCTAAAACGATGAGAAAAATTTGTATACATACTATTGTTTTTTGAAAGGTTTCTGCTGGTAAGTTATTAAGAAAAATAATAAATTGAAAAATATTATTAGAAAACATTTTTTCCCTCCTTTTTATTTTTGACAACTAAAAGTGTATCCTAATTTTGTCAATATTATATCACACAATTTCTGGATATAATAAATGATATAAAAATAGTTACAGTAAAGGGGTACAATTATGGATAAATTTGTAATAAAAAAACCTAAAAATGCTAATAGAAGAATTGTCATTAGAACAACTGATGAAATGGCAGAAGAGATTTTTTCAGTTGCACAAGAAATGAATGTTAGTGTCAATACATTTATAACTAATTGTATACAATTTGCATTAGATCATAGATGATTAGGGTCTTTTAATTTATCTTTTTTGTTGCCACTTTTTGTATACATATATTATATACTATTATTTTCAAAATAGCAACACCGTGCAACTACCATGTGGCGACTATTTTTGTTATTCTATTTTAGGGGTGAGATAGCTATGTTTAAAATCAACAAAATATACAAAACCAGTCGAGATGATATAGCAATAAATATAAGATTTCCAGAGGAAATATATAATAAATATAAAGAAATATCCAAGAATACAGGTTATTCGTTTAATGGTCTAGTAATTAATGCAATGAATTATGCTTTAGAAAATATGGAAGAAAATGAAGAAACAAATAAAAAATAAAAATGCATTTGACATTCTTTATTTTATACAATAAAATATAATAGCAAGTATTAATAGAATAAGATAAAAAAAGTTGTTTAGCTTAATAAAAATAAGCAAAAAATCTGGTGACGGATTGGTGACGAAAAAGTGACGAAAGTTAAAAAAAGCTAAAATATTGTAAGATATTTCAAAACAACAAAAATCCACAAAAAGTTGATATTACAATACTTTGAAACAATTTGCAATATTTCAAAACAAGTGTTTTGTCACATTCGATTCCTGTCGCCTCGACCACTCTTTTATAGAGTAAAACATAAGGATAGCAGGGAACACAAAACTTGCTATTTTTTGTTTTTGTTTTAAAAAGTGACGGATTTTTTTAGGCTATGAAAAAACAATATAAAAAACAAAAAACAAATTATTGATTTAGAGATTCCTATTGATGCTACAAATTTTTTCGTAAAAAAAGCTGAAATAGAATTAGATAAGCTAATGAATAGATAACTTTAAAAGTTTGTGATGTTCGCTTGAATAATGTAGAAAATCATTGTAATATAATAGCAACCTTTCGCTGTCAAAGGTAGTTCTTACATAAGGACGGAAAGGGGGCAATTACAATGACACAACCTGACCTTATTCTAAAACTGATTGAACAGTTAATAGCTGAAAAAGAAAAGAACATCAAACTTCAATCACAATTAGAAGAATACAAAAAAGGTAAAGACTAATTGTGTCATACATAGTCGAATGGGGAAATTTGTTACAGGATTTCCTCATTTTTTGAGCATAAAAAAAGTAGATGTAGTTACAGATACATCTACAGCAAACAATATACATAACCTGACCTAAGGTACATTGTTTAATGTAAATATATGATAACATCTTTTTATGGATTTGTCAAATATAATTTAACATCTCTATCTGACACTATCTGTGTATATCTCTCACTTGCATTAAAATTGCATTATAATTTATCTATACATCTTAAAAGTATAGATAAATCAATACTTTTAGGATTAGTAAGTCCTTGCACCTCGACCATACGATAGCAATTTTGAGGGAACTCAAGAAAATTGCAAAAGTTTGGAAGGGTATTAATCAATGGATTTTGGTTAATACTCTTTTTCTAGTGCGACAGGCATGTCGTTTAGCTAATCGGTGAAAGTCCGTAGCGGAAGTATATATTGCTAACGCATAGAGAACACAAGCTATCCATTGTGAGGTGGAAGTAGAGGAAGTGTGTATCAAAATCATGGCTCGATGAACAAAAACTTGATACAAAGGCTGTATAAGAGGGTGAGACTACTAAACAAGTCAAAGCCCAAAAGATATACGTAACCTTATGCAGTAAATCAAGCGAGTAAATGAGGAAAATTAAACGACTTACCCTGTGAGGTCTTGTGGACGTTTATTATCAGACTTAGTAATAAATGGTCGAAAATGGTTAGTCACAAGAAGTCAGCAGGGGTCATAGTAGAAAAGAAAAGTTTTTTTTCGAAGGACTGAACAATTTGTAGTGTTTTCACTACCGAAGATTTAGTGATAGGTAATAATTAGAATGTGTTAATGAGGAGAGTATGAGCGTATCTCAAAGGGTTACTCAAAATCAATCATTTATCTGTCTACGGAAAGGAAAAAGGAAACTGATATGGAACTTTTAGAAGAAATCTTAACCAAAGAGAACTTGAACAAGGCATACAAGAAGGTATATCAAAACAAAGGAACAGCAGGGGGTGATGGTGTAACAGTAGATGAAATAGCTGAATACATCAAGGAAAATAAAGACAGAATAACAGACAAAATAAGGAAAAGAAGTATAAACTACAACCAGTAAAAAGAGTTCAAATACCAAAAGAAAATGGTAAGAAAAGAAATCTAGGAATACCAACAGTAATGGACAGGATAATACAACAAGCAATCGTACAGGTAATGTCCAATATTTGAAGAACAATTTAGTGATAATAGCTATGGATTTAGACCCAAAAGAAGTGCAGAACAAGCAGTAATAAAAGCATTAGAATATCTAAATGAGGGGAATGAATGGATTGTAGACATCGACCTAGAGAAATTCTTTGATACAGTAAACCAAGATAAACTAATAACAATAATAGGAAGGACAATAAAAGATGGAGACGTTGTGTCATTAATAAGAAAATATCTAAGTGCAGGGGTAATGGAGAATGGAGTAATAAAACCAACAAAAGTAGGGACACCACAAGGAGGAAAGTGGAAACCAAAGCCACATATAAAGTCATATCAAAAATTAAAAAGAGAACTAAAGCAACTAACCAAGAGAAGTTGGAGCATCAACCTAGACGAAAGAATAAAGAAGATAAATTACTTAATAAGAGGTTGGGTAAATTACTTTAGATAGCAAACATGAGGAAAAAGGTGAATGAAATAGATAAACATCTAAATATTCTATTAATATTTCATTATAATTTTGATATTCAATATTTTAATTGCTCAGTATCTAAATTTGTTTTTTTGGGAAAATTTCCTAAACACTTTAAAATATCATTTCTCATTTTAATAATCCTTCTTTAATTAAAACTCTTTACTATATCCTAAAAGAAATATGAATATTTTTCCTCCTGTAAAATTTTATTTGCATCTTGCAAATATATTATTAGCTTTCAAAACTTTTTAAATATTTTACCATTTAATTCTAAAAAGCAAAAAATAGAACTAGATTACTTGATTAAGGAGAATCTAGTTCAATAAACAAAAAATAAACATATAAATATATGATTTATTAAGCAAATTGTAGCAGAAAAACAGCTATAAGTCAATAAAAAATAGAAATTATTGTAACTTTTAGGGCAAAAGGTGTTACTACTACGAAAGCAAGTTATTTTGTTTTCGTAGTAGTAACTAAAGGAATAGAGGTAATCTATTATCTTGGTTCTTTATCATTCAATCATTCATCACTAAGATTATAAACATCCAAATCATTAAAAGCAGGGTCGTATAAATTTTTTCCGTAATAATCAAAACGAGAGCCGTGGCAAGGGCAATCCCAAGTTTTATCAACATCATTCCAAGAAAGTAGGCACCCCAAATGAGTACAAATGGGTTTAACAGCGAAAATTTTTCCTTCTGGACTTTTATAAATACCTATCTTTTCATGATTAATTTCAATAATACTACCAGAATCATTTTGAATCTCATCAAAAGACATATTGGCTGACTTAAATTTATTTAAAACCAAAGAATTAGTAGATTGAACTAATATATTTTTCATTTCGTCTTTATTCTTTATTGGTTTTAAACGAGAAGGTTTAAATAGATAAGTATATTTATTTTCTTTCTCACAGATATCATCTACAACTATGTTAGCAGCAACATTAGATAAAGTCATTCCCCATTTTTTAAAACCTGTTCCTACAAAAACATTAGGCATAGAGGAAGAATATTGACCAATATAAGGAATTTTATCAAGAGAAATGCAATCTCTTGTGTTCCAACGATATAAAACTTCACAATCAGGATAAAATTTCTTAGCTTCTTGCTCTAAAATACCATAAGTATCCTGATAACAAGAAGGTTGACCTGTTTTATGGTCACTTCCACCGATTAGTAGCAGTTTTTTTCCGTTATATTTAACCGTTCGATAGGAGAAGATAGGAGTGGTATCATTAATGTACATACCATTAAAAAGCGTTTTCTTAGTATCAACAGCAATAATATAAGAAGTAGATTGATACATTTTAAGAAAATACATACCAGGAAAATTGATAAAAGGATAATGCGTAGCAACAATTACAAATTTACTTTTGACAGTAGCATTGCTAGTGGAAATAAGATAAGTATAATTATTACTTTCTTCTATATTTGTAACGGTAGTTTCTGTAAAAATTTTGCCATTGTGAGAAGTAATAGAGTTGCATAAACCATTCAAATATTTTAAAGGATGAAATTGTGCTTGATTTTTAAAGCAAATAGCTCCTTCAATCTTAAAAGGAAGCCCAGTTTTAGTAACAAATTCACAAGGAAAACCAAGAGATTCTACCGCAGAGACTTCTTTTTTAATAGCTCCTAATTCGGATTTTTTAGTAGTATACACATAGCTATTTTGATATTCAAAATCACATTTGATTTTTTCCGTATCTATAATTTGTTTTATATTTTCAATGGCTTTTTCGTTTACCTCTAAATAGTCAGACGCAAATTTTTTTCCATAAGAATTGATTAAATAATCATAAAATAAACTATGTTGGCTAGTAATTTTAGCAGTAGTATGCCCAGTAGTTTTTTTTCCAATATCATCTTTTTCTAAAACTACTACCTTAAAGCCTAAGTTACTTAAGTAGTAAGCACATGTGAGCCCAAAAATGCCAGCCCCTATAATGCATACATCAGTTTCTGTATTATTAGAAAGTGATGTGAATGTATTTGTTTTTTTGTTAGAATCTAACCATAAAGAATCCATTTTATACCTCCTGAAATTAGTATAACCAATTTTTAGGAATAAATTATAAAAAAGCTGGAAAAATAAATAATGTTATGATAGAATAAGTGTGAAATCATTCTTTAAAAGAGAAAGGAAGGATAAAGATGAGAGAAGAACTAAAGGAAAAGCTTTTCAATGAAAAAGAAAATGGATGGAAAAGTGTGGACGAAATAAAAAAAGAAGAAATTTTTAAATTGTCTAAAAATTATATGGATTTTTTAAATGTAGCAAAAACAGAAAGAGAGTTTATTAAACAAGCTAGAAAATTAGCGGATAGCAATGGTTATAAGGATATCATAGAATTCCAGACATTAAAACCAGGAGATAAGGTATATTTTGTCAATAGAGAAAAAAGTATGTATTTAGCAATTATAGGAGAAGAAAGTATTGAAAATGGAATGCATATTATAGGTTCTCATATAGATTCGCCAAGATTAGACTTAAAACCAAATCCATTATATGAAGATACAGGATTTGCTTATTTTAAAACACATTATTATGGTGGTATTAAAAAATATCAATGGACTACAATTCCTTTAAGTATTCATGGTGTTATGGTAAAGACAAGCGGAGAAAAGATAGAAGTTAATATAGGAGAAGATGAGAATGACCCAATCTTTACTATTACAGATTTACTACCACATTTAGCACAAGACCAAATGGAGAAAAAATTAAAAAATGGAGTTGAAGGAGAAGACTTAAATTTATTAATTGGAAGTATTCCATACCAAGATGAGAAAGTGACAGAAAAAGTAAAACTAAATATCTTGAATATCTTAAATCAAAAATATGGTATTACAGAAGTAGATTTTACAAGTTCAGAATTAGAGTTAGTACCAGCATTTAGAGCAAGAAGTTTAGGTTTTGATGAAAGTATGGTAGCAGCTTATGGTCAAGATGATAAAGTTTGTGCTTATACTTCACTTGCTGCTATGATGGAATTAAATCATGTTAAAAATACAGCAGTGTGCATTTTATCTGACAAAGAAGAAATAGGAAGTATGGGAAATACAGGAATGGAATCTCATATGTTTGATTTCTTTGTTTCAGAGATATTAAACAAATTACAAGTGAACAGACCAAATTTATTAGATAAAGTATTCTGTTTTTCAAAAATGTTATCTTCTGATGTTGATGCAGGATATGATCCAATTTATGCTTCTGTATCAGATAAAACAAATGCAGGATTTCTAGGAAAAGGAATTGCTTTAGTAAAATATACTGGTGCGAGAGGAAAGTCAGGTGCTTCTGATGCCAATGCAGAATATGTTGCTTGGGTAAGAAATGTATTAGAAAAAAACGATATTAAATATCAATTAACAGAACTTGGAAAAGTAGATATTGGTGGAGGCGGAACAATTGCCTACATTTTAGCCAATAAAGGAACAGATGTTATTGATTGTGGTGTTCCTGTGCTATCAATGCATGCACCTTACGAAGTGACAAGTAAATATGATGTTTATTCTGCTTATGAAACTTATAAAGCTTTTTGGGAAGAATAAAAGTAAAAAAATGCCAAGAGATTTACCCTTTTTGGCATTTTTTAATTAGCTTAATTCTTGTAATAAATCAATCATAGCATTTATAAAATCTTTTTTCTCATCAGAAAGAGAAGAAAGTTTTTCTGAGATTTCTATATTTTTTGCAGCTTCTTTATTCGTAATAAAAGGTGCATAAATAGTATTTGGTGTAATACCTAAAATATTCATATAATTAATTAAAGTTTGTGTTTTTACACCATTATTTCCGTTTTCGATTCTAGAAATATATTTCAAAGAAATTCCTAACTTTTCAGATAATTGTTCTTGTGTTAATTTATTTTTTACACGGAAATCTCGCAATATTTTACCGAAATTTTTATCAATATCAGATTTTGAAAGTGAATCCATTTCATACCTCCATACAATCCAAAGTATCAATATTAGTATAACAAGTTGCCTAAAAATGTTGAACACATTAATACTACAATTGTTGCAGTATTTAATGACACTAAAAATTTTAAAAATACTTGAATTTACAAGTTAAATGTGATATTATAGGCAAAAATAATGTATCACTATTAGTGTTACAAGTGGAAATGAAATATATTCTTAAAGTATAAAAAATAATGAAAAAAAGGAATGTAAAAATATGGTAGATGAAGAAAAATATATAACTTTTTTAAAGCGAATTGTATCATGTATTAGTCATGGAGATTATTATTCGGTAAAAGAATTATCTCAGCTAGAGTTAGAAAAAATAAAAAAAGAAGTAAAAGAGAATAAAAGCTTAAGGTGATAAGAAATATCTTATCGTTTTTTCATATGGAAGAAAGTTAAAAGAATAGAGAATTTTAATCATGTTGCTTTTGTTCTAGGCAGAATAAGCCAAAAATACCAAAACTCTCCATTGCTTTTAAGAAATACACAATTTATAATAAGGGTAGAGGTGAATTAAATGAGAATACTTGCTTGTAAAGGAGATAAACTATTAAAAAAAGAATTGAAAGGGGATTTTAACTTTTTTATCAAAGAAGCTAATACGAATCAAAATAGTGAAGGTTATGGATTAATTCGAGATAAAACAAAGTTATCACCAGAAGTTGCTAGCATTGCATCGGTCGGATATGGGTTAGCAGCTTTAGTGATTGGAGTAGAAAGAAAGTGGATTAGTTTTCAACAAGCTTATAATAGGGCAAAGGGAACTCTGGATACTTTTTTAAACAATATGGAATCAATTCATGGCTTTTTTTATCATTTTATCAATATGGAAACAGCAAAAAGAGAATGGAATTGTGAAGTTTCTATTATCGATACAGGTATTCTTATCTGTGGTGCTATTTTAGTAGGAGAATATTTTAAAGGGGAAATAAAAGAAAAATCAGAACAGCTTTATCGAAGAATAGATTGGAATTGGTATCTCGATAAAAAGTGTAATCAATTTTATATGGGATATTCGCCAGAAGGAGGATTTTTTGGACATTGGGATATGTATGCAGAGCAATTAATGTTATATGTTTTAGCAGTTGCTTCTCCAAGCTGTCCAGTAGATAAAAGTACATATGATGATTTTGAAAAAACAGCAACAGACTATGGAGAAATTAAAAATATTATTTATACCTATTGTGGAACTTTATTTACTTACCAATATTCCCATGCGTGGATTGATTTTAGAAGAAGAAAAGACAGTAATGGAATTGATTGGTTTGAAAATTCTATCAAGGCAACTTTAGCTAATAGAAAATATTGTATGGAAAATAGTATTAAATATAAAACTTATGGAGAAAACTCGTGGGGTCTAACAGCATGTATTGGTCCGAAAGGATATTCAGGGGAATTTGGAGCAATGCCTGCGTTAAGTAAATTAGAAGGAAATGATGGCACTATTTCTCCCAGTGGAGCGGCAGGTTCCATCGTATTTACACCAGAATCGTCAATAAATGCATTAGAATATTATTATAATCATTTTCCTAAGTTTTGGGGAAAATATGGATTAAAGGATGCTTACAATTTAGAAGGTTCTAAACCATGGTATTCAGATGAATATATTGGAATTGATAAAGGTATTTCTATGATAATGATTGAAAACTACTTAACTGGATTAATATGGAAATATTTTATGAAAAATGAGTATGTATTACAAGGATTGGATAAACTGGATATTATAAAAAAAGTTAACCATTCATGCAGTATTAAAAAATAAAGGTGGAGATTTTATGAAAAAAGAAGAATTGTTAGATTTATTAAGAGAAATGACCCTAGAGGAAAAAATAGGTCAATTAGTGCAAGTAGCAGGTGAAGTGTTTTTAATGGAGGATGTTGATACAACAACAGGACCATTAAAGGATTTGGAATTGTCCAACGAAATGCTATATAATGTAGGTTCTATCTTAAATGTTGTAGGAAGTGAGAAAATCAGGAAAATACAAGATGAATATTTATCAAAAAATAGACTAAAAATACCACTTCTATTTATGGCAGATGTTATCAATGGATACAGAACAGTTTTCCCTATTCCGCTTGCCCAAGGATGTTCTTGGAGTGAAAAAGTAATTTATGATTGTACAAAAGTATCCATCAAAGAAGCAGGAGCTAGTCGGAGCCAATGTGAATTTCTCACCCATGGTTGATTTGGTAAGAGATCCAAGATGGGGGAGAGTCATGGAATCAGTAGGTGGAGAAGATCCATATTTAGGACAAGTATTTGCCAAAACCATGATAGAAGCCTATCAAGGAGAAGATATTTCTAAATTAGGAAATGCAGCAGCTTGTGTAAAACATTTTGCGGCTTATGGAGCAGCAGAAGCAGGAAGAGATTATAATACGGTGGATATGTCAGAAAGAGAATTCAGACAATATTATTTACCAGCTTATCAATCAGCAATTGAAAATGGAGCAGAGATGATTATGACATCTTTTAACACAATTAATGGGATTCCAGCTTCTGCCAATCAATGGCTATTAAGAGATTTATTAAGAAAAGAGTTAGGTTTTAAAGGTGTTGTTATTTCGGATTATTCAGCCATAGAAGAAACCATTGCACATGGGGTTTCAAAAGATAAGAAAGAGGCAGCTTACAAAGCTATTATGGCTGGGGTAGATATTGACATGATGTCTAATGTATATTCAAATCATTTAAAAGAGTTAGTTGAGGAAGGTAAAGTGCCAGAAGCGATATTAGATGAATCGGTATTAAGGGTACTTAGCTTAAAAAATAAACTAAGCTTATTTGAAAATCCGTATGGGAACATTGATGAAGAAAGAGAAAAGAAAATTTTAAAAAGCCAAGAACATCTAGAAAAAGCAAGAAGATTGACAGCTGAGACTTTTGTATTATTAAAAAATAACAATCAAGTTTTACCATTAAAAAAAGATAGCAAAATAGCGTTAATTGGACCTTATGCTGATAATATTGCTATACTTGGTTCTTGGTCAATGTTTTCCGATAAAGCTAAAATATCAACATTAAAAGAAACGTTTGAAAAAAAAGTAGGACCTGAAAATGTATTATATGCTAAAGGAAGCCACATTTTAGAAGAAAAGGATTTGAATCACATTTTATTAGAGGATGGAGCAACACCAATCCATACAGAAAACGAAAAAGAACAAGAAAGACAAATGCTAGAAGAGGCAATAGAAGTGGCAAAAAAAGCAGATGTAATTGTTCTAGCAATAGGGGAACATTATAGACAAAGTGGAGAAGCTTGTTCAAGAGCTAATATCGAGATTTCGCAAATTCAACAAAATCTATTAAATGAACTTCGTAAATTAAATAAAAAAATTGTTACGATTCTGTTTAACGGTAGGCCACTTGTGTTAAATCATTTAGTAGAAAAAACAGATGCTTTATTAGAAGTGTGGTTTCCAGGAACAGAAGGAGCTAATGCCATTACAGATGTGGTTTTTGGAGACGTTAATCCATCTGGTAAATTAACGATGAGCTTTCCACAAGCTACAGGACAATGTCCAATTTATTATAATCATTATAATACAGGAAGACCACCTATTAAGGATTTTCGATATGTATCACGTTATCAAGATATTCCAACAGAAAGCTATTATCCATTTGGATATGGATTATCCTATTCAAAATTTGAATATTCAGATTTGAAAATAAGTAGTAATAAAATGAAGCAAGATTCGTCTATAACCGTAACAGTTAAAGTAAAAAATAATAGTAATGTACCAGGGAAAGAAGTTATACAACTTTATATTCAGGATTTGGTAGCAAGTGTAGTAAGACCAACGAAAGAACTGAAAGGATTTAAAAAGGAGGATTTTGAAGCATTTGAAGCAAAAGAAATTTCTTTTAAAATTATACCAGATATGTTAAAGTTCTGGAATGAGAAATTAGAATATAAAGTACAAACAGGAGAGTTTAAAGTATTTGTAGGATTAGATTCAGAAGATACAATGGAAGAAGTTTTCGAGTATGTAGAAGCGAAATAAAAAATCGCTTCTATTTTATATTTAAAAGTTATAATATATAGTAAAATTCTGTTCTTCAAAATCTTTATATAATAGGCTTCTTATTATAAAATTTAGTTTAAGGCCTGAGTAATAACTAACTTTTTCATAATTTACGAATAAAAAGTAGAAATTGTTGACAAATAATAGTATAATGATACAAAATAATTGATGTGTTATAGAATAAATAGGGATAGAATAAAAAAGGAGTATTATGAAAGATTTAATAAGAAAGCAAATAGTTGTATTTGGAGGCTGTTTTAATCCTCCATTAAATTCACATTTTTCATTAGCAGAGCAGTTAATAGAAGAATATAGTGAAATAAAAAAAATAATATTTGTGCCAGTCAATAGCAAGTATCAAAAAGTAGATTTAATTGACAATGAACATAGATACCAAATGTTAAAATTAGTATGTGACAAAAATGAACACTTTGAAGTGTCTAGAATAGAAATTGATTATACAAGACAGTTGTATACGATAGAAACACTTACCAAATTGCAAAAACAATACGAAGAATACGAAATATGTTTTACTATGGGAAGTGATAATTTAAAAGAATTGGAGACTTGGAATCAAGCGAAAGAGCTGGCTAGGAATTTTAGAGTATATGTCTTTGAAAGAGATGAGGATGATATGGAAGAAATCACCGAGTCAAGCGAATTTTTAAGGAAGAATAGACAGGCTTTTATCAAAGTAAAAAATAATATAAAAAGTAATTTAAGTTCAAGTTTTGCTAGAGAAAAAGTAAGAAGAAGAAAGAGTATAAAATATATAGCACCAGATGAAGTAGTATCATATATTGAAAAAAACAAGCTATATCAGTAATTTTTAGAAAGAAATGAGGTTTAATATGATAGAAAAAGAAGCAGAGAAGGCTATCAAATGGATTAAAGAATATGTGGAAAGAACAGGAGCAAAAGGAATAGTAGTAGGAAATAGTGGAGGGAAAGATTCAGCAACAGTTCTTGCTATGGCAACTAAAGCGATTGGAAAAGAAAAAGTAGTTGCTGTATCTATGCCATGTTATTCTAATAGTAATGATTTTGAAGATGCTAAATTAGTGGCAGATACTTTTGGAGTTAAATTCTTAACAGTAGATTTAAGTGGGTGTTATGAACAAATGGAAAAAGAAATTGAGTCAGAATTAAATAAAATAGAAATAAGAGAATTATCCAAAGAGGCAACTATTAATATAAAACCCAGATTAAGAATGACTACTTTGTATGGAATTGCACAAACATTAGGTTATTTAGTTATAGGAACAGGAAATCTTTGCGAAGCTATGGTGGGTTATACCACTAAATGGGGAGATAGTGCATCTGATTTTAATCCAATTGGTAATTTTACAGTAGACGAAGTCTTACAGATTGGAAAATATTTAGGTGTTCCGGAAAAAATATTAAAAAAAGCTCCTAATGATGGATTAGGTGGACAAACCGATGAGGAAAAAATGGGTGTTACTTATCGTCAAATTGCAGAAATGATAGAAACAGGAGAGACTGATGATGAATTGGCGAAACAAGAAATTTTAAAGAGATTTCAAAGTTCAAAGCATAAGAGAGAGCCAGTTGCAATTTATACTTTCAAGAGAAAAAATTTTTTGAGTGAGGGATAGTAACTGTGGTTGCTTACGTTCTAACATTATTAGAATGAAAAAATAAGGAAGTCAACTTTTTTGGAGGAAAAAACATGATAGAATTAAGCAAAATTAATCCAATTGATAAACTAGCGAGCCAATTCAAAATATACTATTTTTGTTAACAAAAGTAGTATAATCTATAATAGAATTAATTAGGGGGAGTACATACAATGACTTATGAAGAGTGTATAAACAAAGTAAGAGAATTTTCTGAAAAGTTTTATAATAGTTTAGATTTTGCACATAATATGGAACATGGAAAAAGAGTGGTAAAGAACGCAAAGATGATTGCTGAACAAGAAGGTGGAAATTTATTTTTAATAGAAGTAGGAGCTTGGTTGCATCAATTTCATGATAATATAATTGAAGTAAATAATTTCATAAAAACATTAGATATAGAAGACGAGTTAAAGAATCAATTATATGAAATTGTTAAATGTAGACCTGAATATATCAGTGATGAGTCTTTTTTGGAAAGCAAAATTGTATATGATGCAGATGCGATGGAAGTGCTTAGTACTTATGGAATGGTGAGAGAAATAATTTGTAATGGAAAGTGCAGAGACAAAGAATGGGAAGAATCAGTTGAAGACACTATAAAAGTACAAAAAAGATTTAAGGAAAAATTGGCAACTAAAACAGCAAAGGAAATATTAGAAGAAGATTTGAAAATAATAGAAAATTTTTGGGAATCATATAAGAAATGGTCAAGTAATTAAAGTCTAAGCACATAATAAAAAACACCTTTAAATACAGATATTGTAAATTAAAGGTGCTTTTCATTTTAGTAAATTAACTAGTTATTTGTTTATATTACTTCATTTTTTAATATAGCTGTTCCAATGTGTAACTTTTTTCCTTCTAATAGATAATTTTTCATATTTTTCTGCAAAGAGGTATCGGATTTTAAGATAGAAAAGTCTTTAGGAGTATCATGAAGATTAAAAACGAATAGCATAAAATCTTTTAAATTTTCACGATATTTAACAATATTAAATAACCTTTGAAAACTTAAGATATTACTATCTTCATTTAAAAAATATTTAAGTTCAGGGCTAAAAAGCCAACTTTCACAATAATACTCTAATTCTCTATTAGGTTCTAAATCAAAATATGAATAAATATATTTTTTTGCATCAGCTAAAGACGGTTTTATATCTTGTATATTTAATGGATTACCACTTGGTATATGTAATTTAATATGATACTTTTTATCGTTTAAGCAATCCATATCTACAGAAGAACGATAATCATATTGTAATCTTCCAATTTCAATAATGTCACATTTTATAAAAATAGAAAGCCAAACCATATGTCTAAAACTAAGACCTATAATTGAATAATAATCATTTAATATCTTAGAATATAAATTTTGCTTATGTTTATCGATTTGATATTTATCATAGTTTCTTTTTTGCATATTTTCCATATGAATAGGTTGTCCAGCTAAAAGTGAAATAGTAGGAATCATATGATTACCATGATTAGTAAAAACATTTTTAGAATCCCAGGACCATATATCATGAGATTCATTAGAGAAATATAAAATATAATAAAAAAAGTAACAAAGAAAATTTAAATTATCATCGTTTTTTAATAAATCAATCGTTTCCAATAAAGAGATTATAAAATCATTTGGTAAATTATAAAAGCTACAAATAGATTTAAAATCAAAATCTAAAAACCAATTTTTTTTGAAAGTGTTTAATGCATCTTGATAACAAAGAGACCAAGATTTTGGAATATAATCCATATCAATATAGTGTTGCAATGTCTCTAATTTATCCATATAAATCCCCCCATTCATTTATGAGGTAGTGTAAACTAATTTTAAAATTAATTTGTCTACACACCTTGTCTTTTAAGG
>CASDJM010000046.1 GCA_949280815.1 uncultured Clostridia bacterium
GATTTTTAGGCTTTTTTTCTTCTTTTAGACCTAGCACTGAGACTACTTCCACGTGTGATGTAAACGGAAACATATCTACTGGTTTTATATCTTTCACCTCATACAAATCTTCCAGCTTAGCCAAATCCCTCACCAAAGTAGCAGGATTACAGCTGATGTATATCAATCTTTTCGGTTTAATCTGTAAAATATTCTCTATACTTTTACTATCCAATCCCTTTCTAGGAGGATCCACCATAACGATATCTGGAACAATTTTATTTTTATGAATCAATTCATCTAAAATCTTTTCTACATCTCCTGCTATAAAATCCACATTATCAACTTGATTTAATTCAGCATTTTCTTTTGCCATTTTTACCGCTTCTTTTACAATTTCAATTCCATAAACTTTTTTAGCATATTTGGACATAAGCAAAGAAATCGTACCAATTCCGCAATATAAATCAAAAACAACATCTTGTTTGGTTATTTCTGCTACTTCTAATCCTAGTTGATACAATCTTTCCGCCTGTATTGGATTTACCTGATAGAAAGACAAAGGGGAAATTTTAAAAACATATTCTCCTAATTGATCCTTAATATAGCCATTTCCATACAAATTAATATTCTCTTGCCCTAAAATAACATTTGTATTTTTCATGTTGCTATTTTTTACAATGGTTTTTACTCTTGGAAAATGATTGATTACTTCTGTAACCAACTCTTTCTCTCTTGGTATTTTCTTACCATTTACTACTATTACACACATTATTTCATTCGTCTTAATTCCAATTTTAGTTACAATGTGTCTTATTAAACCTTTTCCTGTTTTTTCATCATAAATAGTAATATTATTTTTTACAATATAATCAAATATAAATTTTGCTACTTCTTCAGTTTGTTGATTTTGAAGCAAACAGGTTTCAATTGGTATAATTTCATGAGTTCTATTAGCAAACACTCCCATAACAGGTTTTCCATTTTTATTCATTCCAATTGGATATTGTGCTTTATTTCTATAATGATAAGGATTTTCCATTCCTAGTACTAGTTGAACTGCTACTTTCTTTTTCAGGGTTTTGTTGACTAAGCTCTGCACTGCATTTTGTTTCATTTTTAGAGTTTCTGCATACTGAATATGTCTTAAACTACAACCTCCACATCGTTTATAAGTATTACAATCACTTTCTGTTCGGCAACTAGCAGAAGAAATAATTTCTATGATTTTACCAAAGGCATGTGATGATAAGACCTTTACGATTACTATTTTTACTTTTTCACCTTTGATGCTATTTGGAATAAAGACTGTAAAATTGTCTATTTTAGCAATCCCTTCTCCTTCAAATCCATTATCCATAATATCTACGATATATTCTTTGTTTTTTTCTACTGGAACTTTCATTTTGCTCTCCATTCATTAGCGTAGCACGCTACTTTTTATTGGTTTTCTTTATCTTCTTTTTTATTTCATCACTAAATTTGTCTTTTCTATTTTCATCCACCAAACCATTGATTTCTTGTTGAATATCTGTCAATTGTTATAGCAATATCCTGTGATATATGGCATATTTTTAATAGTTATTCAATACTTTTCTATTTTGGTCCATATATTCCGAATATAATAATTCACTATTTTGTTTATAATTTTGTTTTTTCAAATTATTTATAATTGATTTTTTATCTTTAATATTTTTTGTCTATCAGTTTCTATTGAATTTTTTAAAAAATTAATTTGTTTATGGTATAAATTTTTTAGTTCTTCTAATTGCTGTTTTGGAATATCTTTTTCTTTTATTTTTCCATATCTAAACAATTTTTGTAACTCAGTTAATTTAATATCACTTAATTTTGAACTATTCATATATTACTTTTCTACTCCTTTGCTATTCCTTTTTTAGCATCTTTTTGTTTTTTTAATCCTTCAAAGTCTCTTACTAACTGACTGCTTGCTTTTTTCTTTACTACTAATCCTTGTAATTTATCTTCTAATTCTTTCAAACTTTCTCCGCTATCATCTTGAAATACCCCATTTGTTTTTAATTGTCTTTCTTGTTCACTTAAATCCGCATCTATAGCCTTATTCCCTCCTGTTTTTTCTTGCCTCCTAGCTATTTGTTTTGGTATTATTCCTAGAGTCTCTACTTTCCTTTTTTCTTCTTCTGTCATTGTAATATTTTTCTTTCCTTTATAAATTGCTCTTAATTTTCCTATAGAATCTCCTATTTTTAAATTCCCATCTAGATCATTTTCTTCTATTATTCTTGCTATATCTATTTCATCTTGCCTTATATCTAATATTCTTGTATACTCTCTTATTCCATTTACTATTTTACTTAGCTGTAAATGTTCTAAATCTATACCATTATTATATAATATCTCTGCTACTTCTAATGTCTTTTCTATCATAGTTTGGCTATGCAATAATCCTAATTCTTCTATTTTTCTTTTTTCTTCTTCTGTTATTGAATAACCACCCTTGCCATTATATGCTAATCTTAAATTTAGAATTAACTTTCCTATTTCTAAATTCTCTTCTAACTCATTCTCTTCTATTATTTTTTGCATGTTAATTCCTTTTTGTTTTATTTCCTCTATTTTAAGATATACTTTATGCTTTTTACCAGTTCTTTCACTTAACTGTAATTTACTAAAATCCACTCCGTTATTATGCAATATTTCTGCCATTTCCAGTGTTTTTGCTACCCTAGTTTTTTCTTTTTGTACTAGTGCTAATTGTTCCGCCTTTCTTTTTTCCTCTTCTGTCATTGCAAGAGTCGTTTTACCTTTATAAGTTGTTCTTAAATTGATAATGTGTCTTCCTATCTCTAATGTTCCATCTAATCCATTTTCTTCTATTATTTTCGCTATATTTATTCCATCTTGCTTTATATCTGAAAGTTGTGTATAGACAACTTTTCCTCCTGTTTTATAGGTTAATTTTAATTTACTTAAGTCTACACCATTATTATACAATATTTCTGTTACTTCTAGTGTTTTTGCTATTCTAGGTTTTTCTATTTGTAATATCCCTAATTGCTCAATCCTATTTCTTTCTTCTTCTGTTATTGCATAACCACGCTGATTTCCATTGTAAGCACTTCTCAAAATTCCAAATAGCTTTCCTATTTCTAAACTTCCATCTAATCTATTTTCTTCTATTATTTTTGCTATATCTATTCCTTTTTGTTTTATTTCCGACATTCTAAGATATACACGCTTTTTACCTCTACCTCTAGTAGTCAACTGTAATTTACTCAAATCCACTCCGTTATTGTATAATATCTGTGCTATCTCTAGTGCTTCTGCTACTACAGTTTTTCTTTTTTCTATCTGCACTAAACCTAGTTTTTCAGCTTTTCTCTTTTCTTCTTCTGTTATTAGGATTTTTGATGTTCCGTTATATGCAGCTATTAAATATTTAACCATTGTTCCTATTGGTAAGTTTCTATCTAATTCATTTTCTTCTATTATTCTTTCTATATCTATTCCATCTTGTTTTATATCTGAAAGTTGTATAAATATACTTTTTCCATTAACATTTCTAGTTCTTTTTAATTTGCTACAGTCTATGCCATTACTGTGTAAAATTTCTGCTATCTCTAAAGTTCTTGCTACTAGTTTTTTTTCATTTCTTGCTAACTTTTGATCTATTATTGCTAATATTTCTTTTACTTCTCTTTGTAGTTCTATTATTTTTATATTTCCTACATTTTTATCTTCTATTCCTCTTTCTTGCCTTATCGCCTGTACTCTTTCTATAAATTCATATATGTATCTACTAGTTTCTATGTTGTTTACCAAATCAAATACAAGTGGTATTCCTTTATTTCCAGCTGATAGTGCTCTTCCTAATTGTTGTGTATATACTAGTGGAGATTCTGTTTTCCTTAGCATTATTACTCCGTCTATGCCATCTACATGTATTCCTTCATTTAGTTTATCTACACTGAATAAAAGATGAATAGTTTCATCTTTTTCGTTTCTAAATCTTGTTAATGTATCTTCGTTTGATTGCTCACTCTTCCTATATGATATTTCATATAGTTTTGTTTTGCCTACTTTACTAAACCATTTTTCTGCTTCTTGCATTTTCTTGTGCATGTCTTTTATATCACTACAAAATACTATGTATTTTCCATCTGTTTTTCTAGCATATTTTTCAAATATTTCTTCTAAACCTTCTGCTTTCTCTAACTGTCTTTTCGCTTCGTTTATTTTTTTCTCTATTTCTTGTTTAGCTTTCTTATCTTCTATTCTTGATATTTTTGCTTGTGCCTGTAATACTACTTCATTTAATGCATAGATTCCATTTATATATATTGGAGCTTGTATTATTCCCTCTGCTACTGCTTCTTCCAATGTCATTTCTGATGCTATCTGTCCTTCAAATAGTTCATCTGCCATATCCTTTTTATCAACTGCTCTTAATGGAGTTGCAGACAATCCTATTATTTTTGCATTAGGACTCTTTTCTAATAATCTATTTACTCCTTTTCCCCATTCTGGTGCACCGCATCTATGAAATTCATCTAAAATAATATTTTGATATCCACTATCTAACTTAGAGAGTTCCATTAGAGAATTATATGTTATATACTTTACTTCTTTATATCTTCTATACTCTTCTTCACTTAATTGTTCAGAGGCTCTTGCTTGTTCTATAGTCTCTTGTACCTGTTTTAATATATAATTTGTTGGTGCTACATATATAGTTTTTCCTTCCGATTTTTCTACCCACTTTAGTGCTATATATGTTTTTCCTGTTCCTGTTGGATGCACTACTGCTACTTTATTACCGTCTTGCAAGCATTTCTTTTACTTTTTTATATGCTATTGCATTATGTTTTAATAATTCCACTTCCATTTTTCCTTTATATATTATTTTTAACAAATAATATCATATTTTTATGTTGATTTCAATGTTTATGGCAAAAATCAATGTTTTAAATAATTTTTATTATACTACATTTTCTCACTATGTACATAAATTTTTAAGTAATTTTCATAACATCTTTGCATTTTTTATGATTTATTGTTATACTTAAACTATAAAATCTTATATTAAAGGAGTGATTCTATGCCAACCCCACATAATGAAGCAAAGTTAGGAGAGATTGCAAAAACTGTAATTATGCCAGGTGACCCACTACGTGCTAAATACATAGCAGAAAATTTTTTAAAAAACTCAAAATTAATAAATCAAGTTAGAGGAATGTATGCCTATACAGGAACTTACGAAGGAAAAGAAATAACTGTTATGGCACATGGAATGGGAATGCCAAGTATGGGAATTTATAGTTATGAATTATACAAATTTTATGAGGTAGAAAACATTATTCGTATTGGCTCTTGTGGAGCTTATCAGCCAGAATTAAAATTGTTTGACATTATTTTATCTGAAAAAGTCTTTAGTGAAGGAAATTTTGCTCTTACTTTTAATAATGATAATTGTCATATTGTAGAAGCAAGTCAAGAATTAAACACGAAAATTATTGATACTGCAAAAGAAACTGGTATCTCATTAGTACAAGGAACTACCACTTGCATGGATTGTTTTGATTTATATGCAACAGATATTAATCAATTTTTTAGTAGAATTCCTCAAAACATTCATCCTATTGTTGCTGAAATGGAAGCTTTTGCCCTATTCTATGTTGCACAAACACTACACAAAAAGGCTTCTTGCCTAATGAGTGTTGTGGACATTGTTGATTCTGGACCTGTAAAACAAACAGTAAGCACTAGCGAAAGACAAAATGGCTTGAATCATATGATTCAATTAGCTTTAGATTCTGCTATTAAAATTTAAATCTTATGTCGATTGTTATATAAAATTTCATTTATTAAAGGCAAATTTATAGCTTTATTTCACAAACAATAGTGGACTGATTAATATTTTATAAAATTTAATATGCAGAGTTCATCCCATGTCTAATTGTTCGTCTGCGAAAAATTGCTATGCAATTTTTCTGTGAAACGTGTTTTGTTGTATAGAAAAGATGGCAATCATCTTCAAAAAATGAAGTTGCCATCTTTTCTTGTATAATTTTCTTATTTTTTAATTGACAAAATTTTATATTTCATAATACCAGCAGGTGCATTAACTTCTATAACTTGATTCTTTTTAGCACCTAATAAGGCACTTCCCAATGGTGATTCATTTGATATTTTATTTTCTGCTAAGTTAACTTCTGTTGAACCAACTATCGTATATTCAACTTTCTCATCAAATTCCATATCTAATACTTTTACAATATTTCCAACTTGAATGGTTTCTGTATCAATATCTTTTTCATCAATAATTTTAGCATGTCTTATTTTATTTTCTAATTCTGCTATCTTTACTTCATTCTCTGCTTGTGCTGTTTTAGCTTCATCATATTCTGAATTTTCTGATAAATCTCCAAATCCTAATGCTACTTTTATTCGATCAGCAATTTCTGCTCTCTTCTCTGTTCTTAGATAATTTAGTTCCTTTTCTAATCTATCATATCCCTCTTGTGTTAATATTACTTCCTTTTCTTCCATAGTAATTCTCCTCTCGTATTTATAGTATTAAATTAAAGTTCTTTACTATATTACGGCAGAAAATTTATTTTGTCAAGTATCTTCAAAAATATTTTTATTTTACTTTTCTTTTTTAATATGTTATAATTTATGTATACTAATAGTAAGGAGGAATTCTTATGCTAAAAGCACAGTGTCTAAACGATTGTCAATGTAACTTTGTTGACAATGAGGAAAAACTTATTTTTTCTTTTAAATCATCTAACCATCAGATAACTTTCCTAGATATTAGGAAACTGCAACTTGCTTCCATGATAAAGGGAGCATGGTGCGAGTTTCGGGAAATTACGTATTATCTTTCCTTTCTGCATCAGTTAAATTCACATGCAGTTGGAAAAGTAGTAAATTTCTTCAAACTGTTCGATTTTGATTCTGAGAACTTGATTGATTATATTCCAAATGAGATTGCAGAAGTAATTGCTACTATCTCTAATACTGATAACTTCTCTTCCTTTTTTATTGACTCTTTTGAAAAGAATTCTATCATTTCACATCCAGTTAAAGAATTCTTTTCTTTTTGGAAACTCCTTGAAAGGCAAGACATTTATTCTATATCTGATTTAATACATCTTACAAAATCTGAGGTATTAGAATTGCCATGTATTGGCATTAAAAGAGTCTATGAGATTGAAAAGTTGTTAGCTGAAAATAATTTGTATTTTAAAGAAGAAGACAAGTAAGACAAATCTGTTTTTTACAGATTTGTGAAAAAGTGCCAAAAGGATACCTTTCTGGCACTTTTTATATGATAAAAAATCCTTGGAACTTCCTACATAAAAGTGTATTCCACAGATTAATTTCCCATTTAAACCCAAACTAATAGGCAAATTCTGTCAAAAATTAATCTTTTATCAATTCCTTTGCCCCTTTCATATAATCAACACCTGAAAAAACAGTTGCAATCGTTTGAATTATCATCATACTTGTCACAATCAAATTCAATAAGAAAGCTCCTCCTTGTAATGTTCCTGTAAAGCACTCCCCAAAAGCATGTAAATCCAGAAAAACTAAAATAATCGCTAACATTTGAGTTACTGTTTTTAGTTTCCCCCAATTAGAAGCTGCAATCACTTTGCCACCTTTTTCTACTGCAACTAATCGATAACCTGAGACCAAAAATTCTCTCGTCAATACAATAATTGGTATCCATGCAGGTAATTTATCCATTTCTACTAACATAACCATAGCTGCCAAAACCAAAATTTTATCTGCTAATGGATCCAAAAACTTCCCAAATGTTGTTACTTGATTATTTTTTCTCGCTAAATAACCATCCAATTTATCTGTTAATGATGCTAGTATGAATACGCAATCTATAATCCAATATTCGATTGGTATTCTAAAAAACTCTCCTTTTATTCCTAAAAAAGGAATGATTACCATGATAGGTACTAATATCATTCTAAATATAGTTAGCTTATTTGGTAAATTCATTTCTTATTTTTTATCCTTCCTATTTTAGCATTTCAATCGCCTTTTGTAATTGCGTATCATCTTTCTCTTCTACTAATAACACATTTTTAACAGTACTTGGCAATTCTACTTTTTCATCAGGTTCAATGCCGATTTTATTAATTTCTGTTTTATTTGGTGTTAAGTACTTCTCTGATGTTATTTTTAATCCGCTTCCATCAGGCAAGGTTAATACTTGTTGAATTACACCTTTTCCATAGGTTTTTGTTCCACAAGTTTTTGCTTTTCCTAAATCCTTTAATGCACCTGCTAATATTTCAGATGAGCTTGCTGTATTTTCGTTAGTTAAAACGACAATTGGTAAATTGATAATTGGATCTTTTTCAGACGTTTTTACTTCCTCTTTATTGTTTTTATCCACTTCATATAATAGAGCTGAATCTTTATCTGTTATATAATCTGCTATTTCTAAAGCCTCATCTACAATTCCTCCACCATTATTTCTTAGGTCTATAATCAATGATTTAATTCCTTGTTTTTGTAACTCTTCATATTTTGCTTTAAAATCTCCTGCTGTTCCCTCATCAAAAGAAGAAAACTCTATATATCCAATATGATTGCTTAATACTTTACCCTCCACTGGATTTACCTTGATATTTTCTCTTTTTAATTCAAAAATTTTAGTCTCTGTTCCTCTTAGAATTTCGACTTTTACACTACTTCCTTCTTGCCCTTTTATCTTATTAGAAGCTACTGACATATCATCTGCTGTATAAGGAACATCATCTACTGATACAATTAAGTCTCCTGGTAAGATGCCAGCCTTTTCTGCTGGACTATTTTTAATTGGTGCTAATACTTGTATTTTATTAGTTTCTGTATTTTCTACCATATAGATACCTATTCCAACAAAATTCCCCATGGTATCCTCTAAATAATCTTTCATATCCTCTTTTGAGATATACTCTGTATAAGGGTCATCTAAACCTTCAATATAACCTTTGATAGCCCCTTCCTTTAATTTCACTTCATCAATTTCTCCCAAATAATATTTATCGATAATAGATTTATATTTGGTAAGTGTCTTTTCAATATCTGAATCTGATGAAGTAGTAGCAAATATAGGTTGATTTGCTGTTCCATGGTCGATAAAATATTGATACATTCCTATTGATGTACATAGAAATGTAATAAATGCTACTAATATCACTAGCATAATAATTTTATAAGCCCTAAACCTCTTCTTCTCTTCCATTCTAAACCTCCACTAATTCGAATCTTTCTTCTTAAAAGTTTATCTATTTTTTATAAGTAACAATTTTGAGAAACCAGCAAGATTACAGTCTGTTATATAATACAGACTGTTCATAGCTGGGAGTTACAAATAAAAAATAGATAAACTTTTTTATAAAATTATATGTATTCCTCTTATAAATATGCAGTTGGATTAACTCTATTAGAATATAATCCAGGACTTAACCTTACTTCAAAATGCAAATGAGGACCTGATGAATTTCCTGTACTACCAACTCTCATAATTTGTTGTCCTTGCTTTACTGTTTGTCCTGCTGATACCGTCCTTGAGCCATCTTGACCATGTGCATACAAAGTATATAAACCATTATAATGAGCAATTAAAATATAATTTCCATAACTTCCATTCAATCTTTCAGAAGTTACTACATACCCATCTGCCACTGCATATACTGGTTGTCCATTAATACCTCCACTACCAAAATCAATTGCACCATGATAGCTTCCACTTGAATAATACATGCCAGTCGTTATCGCTGTATAACCAGAAGGTACTGGATAAACAAATCCCTTAGAAGCACTTGTTCCAGTATTAGTTGAATTAGAAGATGATGTTGCACCAGAAGAAGTTGAACCAGAAGATGCTCCTCCACTAGTTTGTTGTTGCTGTTGTTGCTTCTGCTGTTGTTGAAGTTGTTGCTTTCTAGCAGCTTCAATAGCAGCTTGTGCCGCTTTAATTTTACTATCGATAGATTGATTTGCTTGTCTTAATTCTTCAATTCTTTGTTGTAATTTTTGTTCATCCTCTGATAATTGAGCTACTTGTTGATTTTTTTCATTTTTAGCAGTTTGCAATTGTGTGGTAATCCCTTGTTTACTAGCTTTTGATGTAGCCAACTGTTGCTTATTTGCTTCTAATTCCTTTTTCGCTTGTTCTATCTCTTGTTTCTGTTTTTGAATCTTTTCTAACAATTCTGTATCATTCGTTGCTAATTCTGTTACTAGATAATAATTAGAAATTAAATCTGTAATACTTTCTGAAGACAAAATGAAATCTAAATAAGAAGTCTCCCCTGCTTCATAAGTTGCAACTAGCCTATCTTCTAATAATTTTTCTTGTTTTGTATAATCTTCTTGTGCTTTTTTCAATTTCTTTTCTGACTCTTCAATCTTTGTATTTAATGCTGAAATCTGGCCATTTAATTCCTCAATTTGAGTTTCATAATCTGATATTTGTGTTGACAATTCTTCTACTTGTTTCACCGTTTCGGACTTTTGAGCTTGAACTTCTTTCAAATCGTCCTCTGCTTCTTTTTTTTCATTATTGATAGCACTTTGTTGATCTTTCAAATCAGATGTCGATTCTACCGCTATAACATACATATTAGTTTGTAATAAAATAATAACTGACACTATGCTTCCTAATATTTTTATTCCTAACCTTTTCATAAGTTCCTCCTATTTTCTTTAATTTGTTGTATTCGTTGTATCTATTGTATTTGCTGTTGCATTCGCTGTATTAGTTATTGATGTATTTGTTGTTTCATTTGTTGTATTTTGATTTTGTGTTTGCGTTGTTGGCACCATACCATTTGTAATATATGGTATAGGATCTGTTACAACACCATTTAATCGAACTTCAAAATGGGCATGTGGTCCTGTTGAATATCCTGTAGAACCAACCTTTAAAACTACGGTCTCTCCTCGTTTTACAGTATCTCCTACTTGTACCATAATTTCTGAACCATGTGCATACAAGGTAGAAACACCACCACCATGGTCAATAATTACCATATTACCATAAGCACCATTAAATCCTGCTTTGGTAACAATTCCATCATTGGCAGCTACAAAGTTTGCTCCCATTGGTGCACTTACATCTACGCCTGTATGTAATTTATAAACTCCTGTAATCGGATGTGTCCTCATTCCATATTTTGAAGTAATTCTGGTATATCCAGGAATTGGCCATGCCAATTCTCCTCCTATGTATTGTGTATCAATTCCTTGTAATGCAAGTGATAATATCTCTTTATTGACTTTCTCAAACTCTGCATTATATTCATCGATTTTAGCTTGTATCTCTTGTTCTTGTTCTGATAATTTAGCAATAAAATTCTCCCTTACACTTTTTGTATTTTCTAATATTTTTGCTGTTTTTGTTTCATTTTGTTTCATCGTTGCATACTGTTCTTTGGCATTATCCAATTTCTTTTTGGTTAACTCGATTTCATCTTTTTGTGCTTTCATATCATCCAATAATTCTGTATCATAGTTTGTTAATTCCGTAATCAGGAAATAATTGGATAAGAAATCAGAAACACTTCTAGAACTTAAAATAACATCTAAATATTGAGTATCACTAGTCTCATACATCGTTACCAGTCTTACTTCTAATATTTCTTTCTGTTTATTGTATCTTTCTTCTGCTACTTCTAGCTTTTCCTCTACTTCATCAATTTGCTCTTGCAACTCTATAATTTTAGTCGTGAATTTCTCTAGTTGTTCCTGAGAAGCTTGTATTTTCTCGTCTAATTTTTGAATTTGCTGAAGATTTTCTGATAACTCATCTTGTACACTTTCTAATTCTCCAGTCGCATCATCAATTTGATTTTGTAATTCTTCTTGTTGAATTTTTAAGTCTTCCATTTCTTCTGCTTGTACATAAGAAATGATACTAAAACTACAAAGTAGGAAAGCTAAAACCACACACAATATCTTCTTACGCATGTTTTCTCCTTTATACTTTTAAATATTTTCTCATAGAAATCACACTTCCGGATGGCTCCTATTCCAATTCCTAGTAACATATAAACAAATATAATAGACTCGAACATATCGCCAAAAGTTACTAAACTCATATTAATTACTTGCATAAATTGAGAATTTACCATTTTTTCTGCAATAAAACTATAAGCAATTCCTACCAGTGTAATTGATATCGCACTTGCCACAACACCAATAATCATACCTTCTACAATAAATGGCCATCTGATAAACCCATTAGTTGCCCCTACATATTTCATGATAGAAATTTCTTTTCTTCTAGCATGAACTGTAAGTTTAATCGTATTTGCTATAATAAATACAGATATAATAACTAGTAAAATCAAAATAACTCCTGTTACAATCTTAATTCCATTTGCTAAATTAATTAAAGTACTAACAGTTTCATCTTTACTCGTTATTTTCTTAATGTTATCAAATGCTAAAATTTGATTTTGTATTTCTTTACTTTTTGTTAAATCTGTCAAAGTTACTACATAAGAAGCTGGAAAAATATTATTTTCCTCATAACCAGCTAGTAAATCCTTCTTGTCTCCAAATTTTTCTTTCATTTGATTTAACGCATCTTCTTTTGAGACATAAACCGTCGTACTAACACCATCTAAAACCCTTAACTTAGTCTCAATTTCTTCAATTTGTTCCTCTGTTGCCTCATTATTAATAAACACTTGTATTCCTTGCGCTGACTCAACTTCTGTCACAAAATGATTTATATTCTCTGTTAGAATTAAGAAAATCCCAAAAATAATCATCGTAGCACACATAATCATAAGAGATGCCCCTGTCGACTTCTTATTTTTAAAGACATTTCCAAATCCTTCTCCAATTAAATATCCAAACCTGTTATATTTCACAATCATAACCACCTTTTTTATCATCCCTTACTATTTCGCCTTTGCGTATATGGATAACTCTTTTTTTCATTTGGTCAACAATATCTTTTGCATGTGTTGCTACCACAACAGTGGTTCCTCTCATATTGATATCATTTAACAAATTCATAATGTCCCAAGCCGTATCTGGGTCTAAGTTTCCTGTTGGCTCATCAGCAATTAACATAGATGGGTTATTCACTAAAGCCCTTGCTAAGGCAACCCTTTGTTGCTCTCCTCCTGACAATTCATTTGGATACATCTTTGCCTTACCACTTAATCCAACCAAAGAAAGCACCATAGGAACTTGTCTTCTAATATGTCTTGGCGTTGCCCTTACAATATACATTGCATAAGCAACATTATCATAAACTGTCTTATCTGGTAACAATCTAAAATCTTGGAACACCACTCCCATACTTCTTCTTAAATATGGCACTCTACTAGGCTTCAAATAAGTAGTATCTTTACCATTAATAATAATATTACCTGATGTTGGTTCTTCCTCTTTCAATATTAATTTAATAAGAGTTGACTTACCACTTCCTGATGTTCCTACTAAAAATGCAAACTCGCCCTTATCAATCATAAAATTCGCACTCTTTACAGCTTCCGTTCCTGTATCATATGTCTTAGTTACATTTCTAAATTCTATCATTTCTAGTATCTCCTTACTTCTGTTTGGGATGGCGAGTTTGGGACAGGCACAAACTCGCCATTCACCTAAAAGTGTATTTTTGGTACATATTCGTTAAACTTTTCTATTCTTTCTACTTAATCATAACAATAAAGTACTTTTTTTGCAATAGTTTTTTAGCAAAAAAAGATAGAAAATGTTGGTTTTTTACATTTTCTATCTTAAGGATGATTTTAAGGACAGAGAAAAAAATTATCTTTGAAACTTTTCCACAATTGCTTTAGAAGTTAATCCAAAATATTCCATCAATTCCTCTGCTTTACCAGATTTTCCAAAACTATCTTTCATACCTATTCTTTCTAATTTAGCTGGATATTCCTCTGTCAAAATTTCACTGATTGCTGAACCCAATCCGCCAATAATACTATGGTCTTCCACAGATACTAATTTTTTTGTTTCTTTAGCACATTTAATAACTATATCTCTATCAAGTGGTTTAATTGTGTGAACATCTACCACTCTAATATCAATTCCTTGTGTCTTCAATTCTTCTTGTGCCTTAATCGCTTCTGATACTGTTACTCCTGTTGCAAAAACTGTTCCCTCGATTCCTTTTCCAATTTGAATCGCTTTCCCTATTTCAAATTTTTGATTTTCCTCATAAATGATAGGTGTTGCCAATCTTGCTAATCTAACATAAACTGGTCCTTCTATTTTACTAATTTCTCGAATTATCCATTTCGTTTGGGTATCATCTGATGGTGAAATAACTGTCATATTAGGTAAAGTTCTCATCAAGGAAAAATCCTCCAACATCTGATGAGTAGCCCCGTCCTCTCCTACAGTAATTCCCGCATGAGTCGCACATATTTTAACATTTAATTTTGGGTAACAAATGCTATTTCTGATTTGGTCATATCCTCTTCCTGCTGCAAACATCGCAAAAGTACTAGCATACGCAACTTTTCCACATGTTGCCAGTCCAGCTGCTATTCCTAACATATTAGCTTCTGCAATTCCTATATCAAAAAATCGATTTGGATATTCTTTGGCAAATAAATTTGTTTTCGTAGCACCCGCTAAATCCGCATCTAGTACTACAATTCTTTCATTTTCTTTCCCTAATTCTATTAAAGTTTTACCATAACTCTCACGTGTTGCTATTTTTTCTTCTTTCATTTTCTTCTCCTTCCAATGAGATAAAAGGGGCAGGTTTCATTTGTCTTACATTTTCTGCCGTTCTTTGTCATTTTATAATAACTCCATTGTTCACATATTTCTACTAAATTTATGCAACATTTCAAACCAACCCCTCTTATCTCATTATTTATACCATTCTTCTATAATTTCATTTGGTATCTTCAAATTTCCTCTTCCAACTCCCAACTCAATACCAGGTTTCTTATCTCCATGATAATCACATCCGCCACTTTTATATAAACCTCTTTTTTCACATACTTCTAGAACATATTGTATCTGTTCATCTGAAAATTCACTATAATAACACTCAATTCCATCAAAATCATAATGACTAATCAAGTCATCAATTAACGCTTTTTTATTTTTTGTCCAATTATAAACATAGATATGTGCCAAAAATACAAGTCCTCCAGCATTATGAATTTGCTTAATTACTTCTTCTATCGTTGGAAAATCCTCTGACTTATCAATATAGAATATATTACCTTCACGATAGCAATAGTTGTACTTATAATTATCAAAACTTTCCCATAAATCTTCTGGACATTTTTCTTGATTTTCTGGATGGCTTTTCACCTCATCATATATAATGATATTAGCCCAATCATGATTTGGATTCCACTTAATTTCTTCATATGGCGTCAAGGTACATCCCATTTGTTCAAATACCTTGTATCGTTTCTTCAAATATTTCGTTTGTATTTGAGCATGAGTTTTATCCTTATAAAACTCATCTGACCATTGTTGAATTTTATCGACATCAATTCCATATCCCAATATATCAATAATTTTCCCTTTATATACTCCTTTTAGCTCTACACCTGGTATTAAAGTACCATGATAATATTGTTTTAGATTTTTTCCCTCTATTTCTTGATAAGCTTTACAATTTTCATGGTCAGTTATGGATATATAATCTAACCCCAGTTTTTCTGCTTGTTTTAACACTTCTTCTACCGTTTTTGTTCCATCTGAATGCGTCGTATGAATATGTATATCTATCATTTTTTATTCTACCTTTCTATTTGATTTCTGAGATAATCTAAACCTGTCCCCTTTGTCTCATTTCGCTTATTGCCTGATTGTATTGTTCTTCATTGGGAGCTTTTCCATGCCAACCTGCTTGATTCTCCATAAAAGTTACTCCTTTTCCTTTGATGGTTTTAGCTATAATACAAGTTGGTTTTCCTTTTACATTTTCAGCTACTTCAAATGCTTTTATAATTTCTTCCATGTCATGTCCATCAATATTGATAACTTGGAATCCAAAACTTCTAAATTTCTCATCAATTGGATAAGAACTCATAACTTCTTCTATCGTTCCATCAATTTGTAAATTGTTATTATCGACTATCACACATAAATTATCTAATTTATATTTGTTTGCAGCCATGGCTGCTTCCCAGATTTGTCCTTCTTCGATTTCTCCATCTCCTAAGACGCAATAAACTCGATAATCTTTCTTGTCCATTTTTCCTGCAATTGCCATCCCATTCGCAACAGATAGTCCTTGTCCTAAAGAACCTGTCGTCATATCGACTCCTGGCACTTTGTTTTTATCTGGATGTCCTTGCAAATAACTGTTAATATTTCTAAAAGTTTTTAAGTCTTCAACTGGAAAAAAACCTCGATTGGCTAAGCAACTATATAATGCTGGCGAACAATGTCCTTTTGATAATACAAATCGGTCCCTATCTTCCCAACTCGGATTTTTTGAATTAATATTCATTTCTCTAAAATATAATACTGTTAAAATATCCGCTATGGAAAGCGATCCTCCTGGATGCCCAGATTTTGCTGAATATACTTCTTCTATAATATCCTCTCTTATTTTTCTTGCTTTTTTCTCTAATTCTTGTATATCTAGTTTTTCCAAAACTACACTCACCTTTCTCCTCATTTTATAATTCCATTTTATCTCTTTTTATAAAGCCTTGTCAACCTATTTCATTCTTTAAATTTTGTTTTTTTATTATTCCATAATTAAACTGTGAATTGTAACTTTAGTTTATCTAAAAGTTATACTAGTTACAGTTCAGCTCTACACTTTTTTGCCTCAAAAGTTTATCAATAAAAATAAATAAGCCTGAAAAACTATAATAAACTTCATAAAAGAACATATAATATTAAATAAACAGAAAGGACTGGTTTTATGATAGAACAATATATTAAAAACCACAAAAATGAAATCATTGAAAAAGTGCAAGAATTAATTCAAATACCAAGCGTTATTTCCCCTTCTAATAATCCTCAACATCCTTTTGGAGATTCTATTAATGATGCTTTAGAATATATGTTAAAATTAGGTAAACATCTAGGATTTCGAACCAAAAATATAGATGGCTATTGTGGTTATATCGAATTTGGAGAAGGAAAAGAATTAATTGGAATCATTGGACATTTAGACGTTGTCCCTGAGGGAGAAGATTGGAAGTTTCCTCCTTTTAGTGGAACCATTTCCAATGATAAAATTTATGGTAGAGGTGCTATTGATGATAAAGGGCCTGTTATCAGTTCCTTATATGCGATGAAAGCGGTTATGGATACCTGTCAAATACATAAACGTGTTCGACTAATTTTAGGACTCAATGAAGAAAACGATTGGAAATGTATTGATTATTATAAAACACATGAAGAAGCTCCTACGATTGGTTTTAGCCCAGATGCTGATTTTCCTTGTATTCATTCTGAAAAAGCAATCTTAACTGGCTATTTAAAGATGGATTACTCGGCTTTTCTAAATAAAGATATTGTAATAAAAGAAATCAATACTTATGGAAATGCTATTAATGTTGTCCCAAAAATCTGTAGTATTATTCTGAAAATAAATTCCCCAAAAATAACGATGCACGATTTTATTGAAAATCTTAAAAATATCATAACGAAAACTGATTTTGAAATTGACATTTATAAAATAGATGATGAAGAAATCAAACTTACCTCTTATGGTGTTCCAAGTCATGCAGCTCATCCAGATTTAGGTATAAATGCTATTTCTCGATTAATTATTGTCTTATCTAAAATATTCGATTTGTACAAAATTAAAATAGATCTATTTGATTTTTTTACTACTCACATTAGCACACAATACAATGGAGAAAATTTAGGAATTGATTTTGAAGATAACTCTGGAAGATTGACTTTAAATGTTGGAGATTTCTATTTTAAAAATAATATGTTACAAATTGGTTTAAACTTGCGTATTCCTGTTACTATGAACATGCTTGACATCGGAAACAGTTTTATCCAACATACTAATTCTTATTCAAACATTGATTTTGATACTATCTCTTACAAGCCTGCTTTATATATTTCAAAAGAAAATAAATTGGTGAAAACACTTTGTAATATTTATAACAAAGAAACAAATTCTAATTTAGAACCAATTGCTATTGGTGGTGCTACTTATGCTCGTGCTTTTGATCATTGTATTTCTTTTGGTGCTAATTTTCCTGGCAATCAAGATATGTGCCATCAAACTAATGAATATATTACTATTGATAAGTTACTACTTTCTTGTAAGATTTATGCAAAGGCTATTTTAGCTTTGGATAAATTAGAGTAATTTTTTTATTATTTAGCATTATTTTCTAAAAGACAAAAACGATACAAAATTTCAACTCAAAATTTTTGTATCGTTTTCTGGTTATCCCTTTTTCTATTAAAATCATAATATGTAAATATTCTAGTTTACCCATGCCTCTATATTGATTACTATTCTTTATCAAGTATTAAGTTCCAAAGTCATTATTGCTGACCAACTAAGCAAGGACGAAAGCTATCAATATTGCTAGTTGCTCCATAGCTATAGCTGAACGCAAATATACCAGCACTGTCAGTATTGTTAGCATGACCTCCACGTGTTGAAATTGGATAAGACGAAGTCATAAAGACAGAGCGGTCTTTATCCCAGCTTGAAAATTTACCTGAACCAATCGATGTTTCATATATTGCATCTCCATATTTTATATTATCATAACTATTATAACTATCATAATATTTGACATTTATACTTGAAAAATCATAATAAGTACTATTTGATATATTACTACTTAGTATTCCTGCTACTGGTTCCCATGCTCCTCCTGCCATATCATACACCCCATATACATTTCCTGTTGTACTT
>CASDJM010000047.1 GCA_949280815.1 uncultured Clostridia bacterium
ATTCCTTGTTAGTAGCCTAATTTATACTGTCCAACTTTTTGGGTTCAGTACAGAAAATACATATCTTTTTCAATTAATATTTAGAAGTATTTAAGTTTTGACTTTTCGTAAAAATAATTAGCAAAATAAAGCGAAAATGGAAAAATATAGATTTTGATATCTAAACCCGAATTATTAGACAAAAAATTTGATAAGGCGGGTTTTTATTATATTATAGGAAAGTTCTCTGAGCTTCCTATAATATAAAGCGTTCCACTGGGAGATGTTACAGGATTAAATTTCTTTGTACCAAGAGGTCAGTTCAATCGTTTTTTTTTGTAATTTATGATATAAATAATAAGGATTGAGAAGGAGAAAAACATGAGTGAAAGATTATATGAATATACCAAAATAACAGATTTGAAAGACATGCTAGAAAAGTCAGGAAGAAAATATGCTGACAACATAGCCTATCAAATCAAAATCGAAGAAGGAAAATATAAAAATATAACCCATAGAGAAATAAGAGAAAAGATTGATGCATTAGGAACAGCATTAATTGATATGGGACTAAAAGGAAAAAGAATAGCTGTGATTGGAGAAAATCGATGGGAATGGGAAGTTGCCTATTTAGCTATTGTGTGTGGAACGGGGGTTGTTGTACCACTAGACAAATCTTTGCCAGAAAATGAGTTAAAAAGTCTAATAGAACGTTCTGAAGTAGAAGCAATTTTTTATTCACAAAAATATGAAACCATATTAGAAAATGCTAAAAATGAAGGAGTCGGAAAACTAAAACATCTAATATCAATGGATTTAGAACAACATAAAAAAGGAATCTATGCAGAAAAAGAATTAATTCAAAAAGGTAAAGAACTAATTAAGGCAGGAAATAAGGAATTTATCAAAGCAGAAATCGATAGCGAAAAAATGAGTATTATGTTGTTTACCTCAGGAACGACATCAGCTTCCAAGATAGTGGCTTTATCTCATAAAAATTTGTGTTCTAATTTAATGGATATCGCTTCTGTTTTAGATGTTCACAGCAATGACATATTTTTGTCATTTTTACCATTACATCATGTATTTGAATGTACAGTTGGCTTTTTATTTGCTCTCTATAAAGGGGCAAAAACAGTGTTTTGTGATGGTATCAGACATATTCCAGAAAATATGAGAGAGTACAAAGTGACAGTTATGGCATCTGTGCCAGCTATCTATGAAAAAATTTTCAAAATTATTCGTAGACAGCTAGAAAAACAGGGTAAAGTAGAAGAAATTTTACAAAAAGAAGAACAATATAGAAATGCTAGTATGGAAAAGAAAAAAAAGATATTTCAAGAAGTACATGATATCTTGGGGGGAAATGTCAGGTTACTTATTAGTGGAGCTGCTAGCTTAGATGTAGGAATTGAAGAAAAATATAGATTACTTGGTTTCAATATGGTACAGGGCTATGGATTGACAGAGACTTCACCAGTTATTGCTATTGGAACGAAGAAATACTATAAAGTTGGTTCTATTGGGAAAACAGTTCCAAGTGTGAAAGCTCAAATAGTAAATGCCAATCAAGAAGGAATTGGTGAGTTAGTAGTACAAGGTCCAAACATCATGCTTGAGTATTTTGGAAATAGAGCAGAGACGAAAAAGGCATTAGTAGATGGCTGTTTTCACACGGGAGATTTAGCAAGAATAGATGAAGAAGGATATATCTTCATTTGTGGCAGAAAGAAAAGTGTGATTGTATTAAAAAATGGTAAAAATATCTTCCCAGAAGAAATGGAGAATCTAATCAACAGAATAGAGGGAGTAGAGGAGTCTTTTGTATTTGGAAAACAAATGTCAGAGGATAAAAATGATATCAAGATATTTACTAAGCTAGTTTATAACCAAGAAATTGTAGAAAATACCTACAAAGTACAAGGAGAAGAAGCAATTTATCAAGCAATTAATGAAAAGATAAAAGAATTGAACAAGACAATGCCACATTATAAATCCATCAAAGGAATTATATTAACACAAGAGCCATTAATCAAAACCACTACGAATAAAATAAAAAGACAAAATAATTTAGAACAAATTAGGAAAGAGGAAACAATGTGCAATTAGATAATCTGAAGACTAATTTTTTAGGTAGAAATGTAATTTATTATAAGGTGATTGACTCGACACAACTAGAGATTTGGCGACAAGTAGAAAAAAATAAAATTAAAAATGGAACTATAATCTTAGCAGATAGACAAATCAATGGAAAACGGAACACATGGGAGAAAATGGTATACAGATGAGGAAAATAACATAGCTTTTTCTGTTTTAATAGAACCAAATTGTGAAATTGAAAAGTTAGAAGGTCTTACTCTTGAAATTGCAGAAATCATGATAGCAGTTTTTAAAAGATTGTATGGAATTTCTCTTGCTATTAAATCTCCAAATGACTTAGTGTATGAAGGAAAAAAGTTAGGTGGCATTTTGACAGAAACGAAGTTAAAAGGAGAAGTTGTGAAATATGTTGTAATTGGTATCCGGAATTAACACGAATCAAGAAAAATTTAATGAAGAGATAAGCGAAATAGCTTCTTCCATAAAAAAAGAATTTAAGATAGAAGTTGATTCTCAAAAAATAATAACAGAGTTTTGTAATTTGTTTGAAAATCAATTAAGAAAAAGAATAAAATTTGAGCAATAATAACTGATTCTAATGTTATTAAATTAGGGATATAAAAGTAGAAAGGATGAAAATAAAATGAAAATCGGTTTTTTATTTCCTGGTCAAGGTTCTCAAAGTATAGGAATGGGAAAAGATTTATACGAAAACTATGAAGAAGTAAGGGAAGTATATCAAAAAGTAAAGGAATTAACAGGAATTGATGTAGCAGAAATGACTTTTAATGGGAAAGAAGAAATATTAAATGAAACAAAAAATACACAGCTTGCTATTTTAACAATGAGTTTAGCTATTTTAGCAGTATTAAAGCAACATGACATACAAGCAGAAGTATCTGCTGGATTGAGTTTGGGAGAATATTCAGCTTTAATCAATAGCCAAGCAATTAGCTTTGAAGAAGGTGTAAAACTAGTTCAAAAAAGAGGAGAATATATGCAAGAACTAGTGCCAGAAGGGGAATGGCTAATGGCTGCTATTATGGGCATGAGTGAAGAACAAGTCCAAGAAGTTTGCCAAAAAGTAACGAATGGATTTGTCGTACCAGCGAATTTCAATACCATTGGACAGATTGCTATTTCGGGAGAAAAAGAGGCAGTAGAACAAGCAGAGGTAATAGCGAAGGAATTAGGGGCTAAAAAAGTAAGAGTTTTAAAAACAGCAGGACCATTTCATACAGAAAAGTTAACAAAGGCATCAGAAGCTTTAAGAAAAGAATTAGTAAATATTACGATTCATGATTTTGAATCAGCAGTTGTTAAAAATCTGGATGGAGCTGTATATAGCAAAGAAGATGATGTAAGAGATATTTTAGCAAAACATATTGTTAGTCCAGTTAAGTTTTCCAAAAGTTTAGTAACTATGTTAGATCAAGGAGTAGATACTTTTATCGAAATAGGACCTGGTAGAACATTGTCTGGTTTTGTGAAGAGACTAGATACTGATAAGGAGGTCACAATTTTAAATGTAAATAATGTGGAAACATTAGAAAAAGTGCTAGATGGGGACATAGACTGTAGATAATGTCCCAAAATATTTAATTGACATAGGAACATTATCTTAATGCTGTCAGCTTAAGGTGTAAGCTATTATTTTTTTACACCTTGTGTGTCGCAACCTTCTAATTTTAAGGATAGTAGGTTGCTCCAATCGCACTCGCAAATGCGCTCGTTTAGTCGCTTACGCGGTGTTGCAAAAATAATAGCTTACACCTTAAGTTGACAGCACTGGATATTATCTACGTTCCGGTGTCCTAAAGGAGAGTTGAGAATTATGAATAAAGTAGCGTTGATTACAGGTGCAACAAGAGGAATTGGAAAACAAATTGCCATGACACTTGCAAAAGAAGGATATGATATTGCTCTAAATTATCGTAGAGAGAATGAAGAGTTACAAAATGCCAAAAAGGAAATTGAAGCAAATAAAGTGGAATGTTTTGCTATGAAAGGTGATGTTTCCAATTTTGAAGATTGTGAAGAATTGGTAAAACAAGTGATGGAGAAATTTGGAAGAATAGATGTATTAGTCAACAATGCAGGAATTACAAAAGATATGTTATTAATGAGAATGAAACAAGAAGATTTTCAGCAAGTGATTGATGTTAATTTAGTAGGTACATTTAATGTGACGAAAAATGTAATTAATCATATGTTAAAAGCACGTTCTGGAAGGATTGTTAATATTTCTTCTGTGGTAGGCGTTTCTGGAAATGCTGGTCAAACGAATTATGCAGCGTCAAAAGCAGGTATTATTGGATTTACTAAGAGTTTAGCCAAAGAAGTGGCTTCAAGGGGGATTTTAGTGAATGCAGTGGCTCCAGGTTTTATTGAAACTAGTATGACAGAGGTTTTGAAAGATGATGTAAAAGAGGAAATTGCTAAAAGTATTCCGCTAAAACGAATGGGGTCCTCTCAAGATGTGGCTAATGTTGTGAAGTTTTTGAGTTCAGAAGATAGTTCTTATATGACAGGGCAAGTTCTTCATGTGGATGGTGGAATGCTAATGTAAAATAAATTGAAAGCAAATAAATATGATATAGAAAGGATTGGAAAAAATGGAAAAAAGAGTTGTTATTACAGGATTAGGAGCGATTACTCCTATTGGAAAAAATACAGAGGAAACATGGAAAGGAATCCAAGAAAAAAAATGTGGAATAGATCAAATAACCTTATTTGATAGCACAGGATATAAAACTAGTTTAGATGCAGAAGTGAAAGATTTCAATCCACTTGATTATTTAGACCCAAAACAAGCCAAAAGACTAGATAGAAGTTCACAATTTGCTTTAATAGCAGCAAGAGAAGCTTTTCAAGATAGTGGAATAAACGAAGAAAATACAGATTTAGAAAGAGTGGGTGTATTTGTAAGTTCTGGTATTGGAGGTTTAAAAACGATACAAGAACAATGTGAAATCAATCATATAAAAGGACATAATAGAGTATCACCAATGTTTATTCCTATGACAATTGCGAATATGCCAGCGGGAAATATTGCTATTGATTTAGGTCTAAAAGGAGAATCTATTTCGATTGTAACAGCATGTGCTTCTTCTACACATGCCATAGGAGAAGCATATAAAACCATTAAATACGGTTCAGAAGATATTATTTTAGCAGGGGGAACAGAGGCCTCAATTTGTAGTATAGGAATTGCAGGATTTGAAAATATGAAAGCATTATCTCAAGCAATAGATAAAAATAGAGCAAGCATTCCTTTTGATAAAGAAAGAAGCGGATTTGTGATGGGCGAAGGAGCGGGGATTCTTGTGTTAGAAGAATTAGAACATGCTATTCAAAGAAATGCTAGGATTTATGCAGAAGTAATAGGATATGGAGCTACATCAGATGCTTATCACATTACTTCGCCAGCTCCAGAAGGAGAAGGTGGAGCAAGAGCTATGAAAAGAGCAATTCAAGATGCTAATTTGAAACCAGAGGAAATTGATTATATTAACGCACATGGTACTTCCACTCATTTAAATGATTCTTGTGAGACAATGGCAATAAAATCAGCTTTGGGAGAAGCTAGCAAAAAGGTAATGGTAAGCTCAACAAAAGGAAATATGGGGCATTTATTAGGAGCAGCAGGTGGTGTAGAGGCTGTTATTTGTGCGAAAACGATACAAAATCAAATAGTTCCGCCAACCATTAATTATCAAGAAAAAGATGAAGAGTGCGATTTGGATGTGGTACCAAATGAGATAAGAAATGTCTCAGTTAATGTGGTAATGTCAAATTCTTTGGGATTTGGCGGGCATAATGCTAGTATTATTTTGAAAAAATATCAATAATTAATGTTTATAACAAAGTTTATATATTTTATAGAAAGGAATGATAAGATATGGAATATGAAAAGATTAAACAACTTATGGAAGATATGGGAAATTCTAAATTAACAGCTATTGATATTGATTTTCCAGATGGTACGAAAATTAGTATGAAAAAAGAAGAAAAACAAGTGATTACAGTAGCAGAGAACATACCAGTAGAAAATTTATCAACAAAAGAAGTAATAAAAGTGGAAACGAATGAACAAAAGCAAGAAAAATTGGAAGATGGTAATATTGTAAAATCACCAATGGTAGGAACTTTTTATTTAAAACCTTCTCCTGATAGTGAACCATATGTGGAAGTGGGACAAAAAGTGAAACAAGGAGAGGTTCTTTGTATTGTAGAAGCGATGAAATTAATGAACGAGATAGAGTCTGAATTTGATGGAGAGGTTAAAGAGATTTTAGTGAAAGATGGAGAACCAGTAGAATATGGAAAGCCATTATTTGTCATAAAATAAAAAGCTAGTGATAGAATTTATTATTATATCATTTGGTTTACATAAAGACAAAGAAAGAAGTGAAAAATAATGTTAAATAAGGAAGAAATTAAGCAAATCATACCACAAAGAGAACCTTTTCTCATGATAGATGAGGTAGAAGAATATACACCAGGAGAAAGTGCAATAGCCTATAAATACGTAGATGAAAAAGAATGGTACTTTAAAGGACACTTTCCAGGGAATCCAATTATGCCAGGAGTATTAATTACTGAAAGTTTAGCTCAGACAGGAGCAGTAGCGATTCTTAGCTTAGAAGAGAACAAAGGGAAAAATGCTCTATTTGGAGGGATTGACAAAATGAAATTCAAAAAGATGGTAGTACCAGGTGATCAATTAAAATTAGAAGTAAAAATCATCAAGAAAAAAGGACCAATTGGAGTAGGAGAAGCAATTGCGACCGTAGAAGGTAAGTTAGTAGCAAAAGGGGAATTAACTTTTGCAGTAGTGTCACATTTAGATAATTAATAACCTTCCTAAAATTAGTGAAAGTGTGACAAAAAGAGACGACCCTCTGTCACAAAATCTTTTCAAAGAAAGGAAAGTGAAAGTAGTAGTATGAATAAGATTTTAATTGCAAATCGAGGAGAGATAGCAGTTCGTATTATAAGGGCTTGTAAAGAAATGAATATTAAGACAGTGGCTGTGTATTCAGAAGTGGATCAAGATGCAATGCATACTCGTTTGGCAGATGAAGCGATATGTATTGGTCCAGCAAATGCAAGTAAGAGTTATTTGAATTTTAAGAATATCATAGAGGCAGCAAATATAACAGGTGCAGATAGCATTCATCCAGGATTCGGATTTTTATCAGAAAATAGCCAATTTGCTAAAATATGCGAAGAATCTAATATTAAATTTATTGGGCCATCTTATCAAGTGATTGAAATGATGGGGAATAAATCAAATGCAAAAGAATTAATGAAATCAGCTGGAGTGCCAGTTATACCTGGTTCTGATGGAAGTGTGAAAGGCTTAAAGGATGTGATTAAAATAGCAAATGAAATTGGCTATCCAGTTATGTTAAAGGCCGCAGCAGGAGGTGGAGGAAAAGGAATTCGTATTGTAAATTCTGTGGAAGAATTAGAAAGTAGCTACAATGTCGTAAAACAAGAAGCAAAGATATCTTTTAATGATGATGAAATTTACATAGAGAAGTTCATTAAAAATCCAAGACATGTAGAAATACAAATTTTAGCAGATGAACATGGGAATGTAATTCATTTAGGAGAAAGAGACTGTTCGATTCAAAGAAAAAACCAAAAAGTAATTGAAGAAACTCCATCAACAGCTATTGATGATAAATTAAGAAATAAGATGGGAGAGACAGCTGCAAAAGTAGCTAAAGTAGCAGGATATACAAGTTGTGGAACCATTGAATTTTTAGTGGATAGTGATAAAAACTTCTATTTTATGGAGATGAATACTAGAATTCAAGTAGAACACCCAATTACAGAAGAAAGAACAGGAATTGATATTGTAAAAGCACAAATTAAAATAGCAGCAGGGGAACCACTAAAGCTAAAGCAAAAGAATGTTGTATTTAGAGGGCATAGCATCGAATGTAGAATTAATGCGGAAAACCCAAGTAAGAACTTTATGCCATGCCCAGGAATTATCACAGGATTAAACTTACCAGGAGGAAATGGAATCAGAGTTGATACCGCTATTTATGAAGGTTATACTATTCCATCTTCTTACGATTCTATGATTGCTAAAATTATTACACATGGAGATACTAGAAATGAAGCAATCAGTAAAATGAAAAGAGCTTTAGAGGAAATCGTTATAGAAGGAGTAAATACTAATATTGATTTCTTATTTAAAATTATAAAAAATCCGGATTTCATTAGAGGAAACTTTGACACGTCATTTATTGAAAAAGGAATTTTGAATTAGAGGATGATTTTGGGGATGCCCTTAGCTGGCGAGCATTAAGCGAGCTTACAGATAAGTAATACCTTTAGGTATGGAGGAAAAAAACATGGCGAGATTGTGCCTGTCCCAAAGTCGCCATGCACATAGAGAAAGGGGCTAGAGAGTATGATAGTTGATAAAATAAAGAAGAGAGAACCAACTGCCAAGAGAACGGAAAATCAAGTTGATATACAAGTTGGAAAATGGATAAAGTGTGATAAATGCAAAGAAATATTATATAAGGAAACTGTAAGGGCTAATAGTAGTATTTGTCCAAATTGTGGTGCTTATTTCAGAATGCATATTAATAAAAGATTGGAAAGTATGATTGATAAAGATACGTATCAAAGATTTGATTTTGATATTGATACTACTAATCCATTAGAATTAGAAGATTATCCAAAAAAAATAAGGGGATTGAGAGAAAAAACAGGAATCCAAGAGGCAGTCAGTTGTGGAACAGGAGAAATAAAGGGAGAAAAGGTAGTTATTTGCGTTATGGATAGTGGCTTTTTGATGGGAAGCATGGGAATTGTGGTAGGAGAAAAAATTACATATGCTATTGAAAAGGCTATTGAATTAAAATTACCACTGATTATATTTTGCGTTTCTGGTGGAGCTAGAATGCAAGAGGGAATTATATCTCTAATGCAGATGGCAAAGACAACGGCAGCTATTTCAAAATTAAATGATGCTGGTTTATTATACATTTCTATTTTGACAGACCCAACTTATGGAGGTGTTACTGCATCTTTTGCAAGTTTAGCTGATATTATTCTAGCAGAGCCAGGTGCGATGATAGGTTTTGCAGGACAAAGAGTGATTAAACAAACCATTGGAGAGGAATTGCCAGAAGGTTTTCAAACAGCAGAGTTTTTATTGGAACATGGTTTTGTTGATAAAATTGTAGAAAGAAAAGAACTCAAGGATACAATTTATAATTTAATTTTACTACATAAATAAGGCTGAGTTTAAAGATAACAAAACTAGTATAATAAAAAAAGAAAAAGCGGTCATTAGTTCAGCCTTATATTCGTTGTTCTTGTGAGAAAGCTTACTTTTTATACCTTGTGTGTCGCAACTTCCAGAATCAAATATATTAGTTTGTAAGTTGCTCCAATCGCACTCGCTCAAGGCTCGTTTTGCTGTCCACTGTTAAAGCTTTGCTTGTTACAGTGGCAGTATGCGTTAGCTGGTCGCTTATGCGATATTTCAAAAATAATATAGTAAGCTTTCCCACTAAAAAGAAAAGAGCAAGGCTGACCAGTAACAGGAATGTTCCTTAATTCCAGTTACGAGAAAGGAGAATGAGAAATGAAAGAACTAACTGCGTGGGAAAAGGTAGAGATAGCAAGAAGTCCAAAAAGAAAAACAGCGTTAGATTACATAGAAGAAATTTTCGATGAGTTTATGGAATTGCATGGTGATAGGAATTTTAAAGATGACCAATCAATTGTATGTGGTTTGGCAAAAATAGGAAAACAAAATTATACTATCATTGCAGAACAGAAAGGAAGAACAACAAAAGAGAATATTGAAAGAAACTTCGGTATGCCAAATCCAGAGGCTTATCGTAAGGGCATACGCTTTATGAAACAAGCCGAAAAATTTAAAAGGCCAGTGATTACTTTTATTGATACCAAAGGAGCATATCCAGGAATTGGAGCAGAGGAAAGAGGTCAGCGGAGAAGCGATTGCTAGTTCGATGTTAGAACTTAGTAAGTTAAAGGTGCCAGTGATAGCAATTGTAATTGGTGAAGGTTCAAGTGGAGGTGCTTTGGCTTTAGGTGTTGGGAATAAAGTGTTCATGCTGGAAAATGCTATTTATTCTATTTTATCTCCAGAGGGATATGCTAGTATTTTATGGAAGAATGCATCTAGGACAAAAGAGGCAGCTGAAAAAATGAAATTAACGGCTAAAGATTTATATGAGTTGAAAATAATAGATAAAATCATTAAGGAGCCTAAGGGCGACGAAGAGGAGAGCTTTTTAAAAATTGCAAAGAGCTTGAAAAGGGAGATTAAAAAGACCATAGAGGAAATGAAAGATATGAGCCCAGAAATGATTGCAGAGGAACGATATCAGAAGTTCAGAAATATGGGAGAATATAAAGTTATTTAATAATTATATATAAACTGTTAGAAAATAAGAAATTAAAAAATAGGAGGAAAAGAAAGTGTTATTGGAAGGAAAGAAAATATTAATTATGGGAATTAGAAATAAGTGGAGCATTGCATTTGGAATCGCAAAGTCTGCTTATGAAAATGGAGCAAAACTTATTTTTACTTATATGGGAGAAGAGAACAAAGATAAAATAGAAGAATTGATATCAGAATTTAAAGGAAGCAAAGCATATGTTTTAGATGGGGCATCAGAAGATGAGGTGGTAAAAGAAACATTTACTAAGATTAAAGAAGAGAATGGGAAAATAGATGGTATTGTACATGCCATTGCACATGCCAATACAGAAGATTTACACAATGATTTTATCTTTACAAGCAAAGAGGGATTTGCACATGCTTGTGATGTAAGTAGTTATTCTTTTGTGTTAGTAGCTAGAATGGCAAAAGAGCTAGATATGCTAAACGAAAATGCGAGTTTAGTAACATTAACTTATCATGGTTCTACGAAAGTAATTGATAATTACAATGTAATGGGAGTAGCAAAGGCAGCATTAGAAGCAAGTGTTAGATACTTGGCAGAAAATCTAGGAAAAGAAGGAATGAGAGTTAATGCAGTTTCAGCAGGTCCAATTAAGACATTATCTGCTAAAGGAATTAAAGATTTTGGTTCTGTTTTAACTGTTATAGAGGAGAAAGCACCATTGCATAAAAACGTAACAACGACCCAAGTGGGAAATGTAGCTACATTTTTATTAAGTTCAATGTCTGATAGCATTACAGGTCAAGTGGTTTATGCTGATAATGGCTATAATATTATGGGAATATAAACTTTTAAGAAAGAGAAAAAGGTCATGCACTTTTCATTTTTGCAAAACATATAATTGGATTATATGAAAAAAGTTTAGGTAGAAATAAAAACAAACTTAAACTAGCAAAAATGGAGGTGCATTTATATTGCTATCGCTTTGTATGACAGGAATATTAGGTTTTTTAGGATTTCTAAAATCAGCCGTATTTGTCGTTGGATATATTCAAGGAGGAAGCCTATTTCCAGAGCCACTAACAGCAGAAGAAGAAAGAAATTGCTTAGAGCAAATGGCAAAAGGAGATGACGAGGCTCGAAATATTTTAATCGAAAGAAACTTAAGACTAGTTGCCCATGTAGCAAAAAAATACAGTACAGCAAAAGTGGAACAAGATGATTTGATATCTATTGGTACAGTGGGTTTAATCAAGGGAATTAACAGTTTTAACCTAGAAAAAGGAGCAAGGTTATCAACATATGTATCTCGTTGTATTGACAATTCAATACTAACATCTTGGAAAATTAATTATTTTATGTTATAAATATAGTGACAATATTAGACAATATGTTTTTCTTTGTGTATTTGCTATAATGCAATAAGAAAGGAGTACAAATTAATGCCAAAAAAATATTTAGAAAAAAATGTATTAGATGCAACACTAGAAAGATTAGAGATTATTTTCAATGGGTTTGAGAATGTATATTTTTGTGTTAGTGGTGGAAAAGATAGTTCTCTTATGGTACAGCTTGCAAATATTGTAGCTGAAAGGATGCATAAAAAATTTGATGTGCTATACATAGATTTTGAAGCACAGTATCAAAAAACAATTGAACACATATATTATTTAAAAACTTTATCTCAAATTAGAGATTTTTATCATATTGCACTTCCAATGGCTCTAAGAAATGCAGTATCAGTATTACAACCAAAATGGATTTGTTGGGAGGAAGAAAGTAAGCATTTGTGGGTAAGAGATATGCCAGAAGATAGTATTAATATGAGTAATTGTCCATTCAAATGGTTTAGAAAGGGAGAGGAATTTGAAGATTTTATACTAGAATTTGCTGATTGGTATCAGAAAAAATATAAGACCAAAGTTGCCTGTGGAGTAGGAATTAGAACAGATGAAAGCATAAATCGATTTAGAACAATAGCATTTCAGGATAAAAAAATAACTTATCAAAATTACAATTGGACAACAAAAGTAAAGATACATGAAAATCCTATAGATGTATATAATTTTTATCCTATTTATGATTGGAGAGTTGAAGATATTTGGGGAGCAGTAAGTAAATTAGATCTGGAATTTAACTATATCTATGAATTAATGTATAAAAATGGATTAAGTATTTATGAACAAAGACTATGTCAGCCATATGGAGATGACCAAAGAAATGGACTAAATCAATTCAAAGCATTAGAATATGATACTTGGAGCAAAGTCTTAAATCGAGTAAATGGTGTTAATTTTGGAAATATATATTGCAAAACTACTGCTTTAGGAAATATAAAATCCACTAAACCAGATTTTATGTCTTGGCAAGAATATACGGTATTTTTATTAGAAAGTATAGGATTATATAACGAAGATTTAATGTTGCATTACTATAAAAAAATAAAAAAATTTATAATATGGCATAGAGAAAGAGAAGGAATCGATATTCAAGATATTCCTGAGACTGCTGAGAATAAATTAGAAAATCAAAAAAAAGTAATTTCATGGCGAAGAATAGCAAGGGCCATTGAAAAAAATGATTTTTATTTAAAAAAGTTATCTTTTGGTCAAACAAAAACAGATGATGGAACATTGAAAATATTAATACATAAGTGGGACAATTTATTAAATAAAACGACAAAAACAGATGATAAAACACTAATAAAAATGATTGAAAATATGGATGATGAGTAATGATATTATGCTAACATATATAAAATAGTCAAGAGTACAAGCTGAGCTTCATAATTTTATATAGAGGTGAGCGAAATGTTGTTAAAAATTAATGATGCCAAAGATAAAACAAAATTTGAAGATAAAGTTGCTTTTTTTAAAGCTGTACTAATCCAGGAATATATTAATCATTTAAAAGTAAGTCAAGAAATAAAAAGTAAAATAAAGAAGGAAGTAATAAAAAAATTGCAAATGACTTGAATTACAGTTGTTTTAGAATTAGAACGACATAAAAATAACTTTCCTAGAATAAAAAAAGAGAAGGAGTTTTGTAATGAAAGTTGTAGCAATTTATACAAGAAAATCAAAATCAACTGATAAAGGAGAATCAATTGAAACACAAATAAAGCTTTGCGAAGAATATATCAAGAAGTCTTATTTAGAGGAAGAAGTAAAAACCGTTTTTTATGATGAAGGAGAAGGAAAATCAGGAGGAGATAATCAGAGAAATAAATTTCAAAAATTGATGATAGATGCTAAAAAGAAGAGATTTAATGTATTAATGTGTTATAGACTGGATAGAGTAGCGAGAAGTGTAGCTGATTTTTCGGATTTAATTGAAGAACTAACATTACATAATATTAACTTTGTGTCAGTCAAGGAACAATTTGATACAACTACACCTATGGGACGTGCAATGATGTATATAGCAAGTGTATTTGCACAATTAGAAAGAGAAATTGGTGCTGAAAGGGTAAAAGATAACCTTACAGAACTTGCAAAATCAGGGAGATGGCTAGGCGGAACAACGCCAACAGGTTATAAATCAGAAGGCTTTGATATTTTATCAATAAAAGAGATTAATGAAAATAATGAAGTAGAAAGAAAAAAGAAGAAAGCATATAAACTACAGAAAGTTGAGGAAGAATGGAAAACTCTTGAAATTTTATTTCGAAAGATGGAGGAGTTAGAATCCTTAACAGCAGTGGAGTCTTATTTATTGAATCATGATATACGTACTAAAAATGGAAAGAGATTCACAAGATTTACACTTACAACAATTTATAGAAATATTGTTTATGCTAAAAATGATATAGATATGTATCATTATTTAAAAGAAAGAGATTTGGAAATATATGCCCAAAAAGAGGATTTTGATGGGAAAAGAGGAATGATTGCTTACAACAAAACACTACAGCAAAGACATAAGGCAGCAATAAGAAATGATATGCATGATTGGATTATTTCGGTTGGAAAACATGAAGGTGTTTTAGAAGGAAAAAGATGGATTAATATACAAGAAATTTTAGATAGGAATCAAGGTAAAAGATATAGAAGACCAAGAAAAAACAAGGCATTGCTATCAGGTATATTAAAATGTGAATGTCATGGATATATGAGACCAAAATTACAATCAGGTAGAACAGATCAATATGGGGAAGATAGATTTTTTTATATGTGTGAAATAAAAGAATTGAGTAGAATGCATAAATGTGATATTAAGAATATTGATGGAAACAAATTAGATAGAGAATTATTAAATCAAATGAAAATGTGGTTTGCACCCAATTCAAAAATTGTTAAAGAATTAAAAACAATACCTAATAATAAACAAGAAGAAACGGAAGAAAATTTAGAATTAGATAGATTAAATAAGCTGTATAAAAAAAATGAGAGAGATTTAACAAAGCTAATTGACAGAATAAAATATATAGATATTGATTTGATGGATGATATTAATAAAGAAATAAAAAAGATAAAAGAAGAGAATAAAAATATAAAGGAACAAATAAAGATATTAAATAATAATCAACAAAAATATGATTTAGACATTCCAGAAGGAAAAATTGCAGAATTAGTGTTGGAAGTAATTAATAATTTTTTTGATGTATTTACTGATTTAGATATCATGCAACAAAGAAATCTATTAAAAATGTTCATTTCATCAGCAGTGTGGAATGGAGAAACCGTTGAAATGGATTTATTAAATACCGAAGAGAAAGATTTTGTTTATATAATATGAAAGTTATACTGACTTTCTATTATAAAAAATACATTGTACACAAATTTATTTCATAAATTTGGCACACGAACAAATTAATGGAAAGCTAAAGAGGAAAGTTAAAAATATGCTAATGTTAAGGCTTTCCAATTTGTTTGATGATATGTTTCCAATAGGTATGTATTGACAACGAAATTTTAATGCATTTAAGGGCTACCAAGAAACTAGGAGCAGAAGTCTATTTAAATGAACCAATCGGAAAAGATAAAGATGATAATGTAGTAACTTTACAAGAAGTTTTGGAAAATAACGAAAGAAATATCGAAGAAGAAGTCGATATCAAAATGAAGATAAAATTACTTGGTCAAAAGATGAAAGAGATTTTGAAGGATCGAGAAAGGACAATTTTAGAATTGAGATTTGGACTTCGGTGGTCATAAACCAAAAACACAAAATGAGATTGCAACAATGATGGGGATTTCTCGTTCTTATGTGTCTCGTATCGAGACAAAGGCGATTCATAAATTAGCAGAAGAGATTAAAGAATAGATATTGTGTTTACTCAGCTATGATTTCTATAAAAAAGTTACTGTTCAGCCTCATTATTTGTTGTTCTTGTGAGAAAGCTTTTTTATACCTTGTGTGTCGCAACTTCCAGAATCAAATATATTAGTCTGTAAGTTGCTCCAATCGTACTAGCTCAAAGCTTGTTTAGTCGCTTACGCAGTATTTCAAAAATAATATAGTAAGCTTTCTCACTAAAAAGAAAAGAGCGAGACTGACCAGTAACATAAAAAAATATGGATTTTGTAAATTTACGATGAAAAAACTTTCCTATATGTATTATTTGTGATACAATAGATAAAACTAATTTTAGGAGAGAAACATGCAAAGAACAAAATTAAAAGATAGAATATTACCAACCTATACAAAAGGAGAGGAAATCTTTAATATGACATCCCATATTATAGGCGCTGTTTTAGGAATTGTAGCAACAGTACTATGTATTGTTTTTGCGGCAGTCAATAGCAATGGATATGGAGTAGTAAGTGGAGCTATTTATGGTGCAACGATGATTATTTTATATACTATGTCAAGTATTTATCATGGATTAAGTCCAAAAGTTAAATCCAAAAAAGTATTTCAAATATTGGATCATTGCTCCATATTTTTACTAATTGCTGGTTCATACACGCCTTTTGCCTTATGCACTATTAGAGGATATGATGCTTTAGCAGGATGGCTTATATTTGGCGTGATATGGGGATTGGCTATTTTAGGAATTGTATTAAATTCAATTGATATTAAGAAGTTTAGAGTATTTTCTATGATATGTTATTTATTGATGGGCTGGTGTATTATCATAAAAGCTAATTTACTACCAGAGTTGTTAACAATGAAGGGAGTAATTCTTTTAGTAACAGGAGGAATCTCCTATACAATAGGTGCTATTGTATATGGATTAGGAAAAAAATACAAATATGCTCATTCCATTTTTCATTTATTTATTTTAGTGGGTAGCTTTTTGCAGTTTTTATGCATATTATTGTATGTCATGTAAAAAAGGAAAACACAAAGGTTTTCCTCATAATCACAAACTTCTTTTATTTTAACATATTGAAATAAAAAAGGCAAATTATAAAAAACAATTATTGAAAGAGATTTTTATATGAAAAAGTTAGATAACTATAGTTAAAAAAAGAATTAGATATAATTAGGAGCTCTTTTTGATTTGTAAATTAAAATAGGCTATGCTAAAATAAAGATAACTTAATAGAAAGATTAAATTACCCTGCGTAGTGCGTAAAGGCAGAATTTTTAGAACCAACACACGATAAGAGGGACCAAATCTCTGAATATGGCGTGCAAGCTCACACAATAAAGTGAGAAGCCCATGAGTATTTAGGTAGGCACCCACCTGTTTTTGGGAACAGGTCCTTAAAAATTCAAGGCAACTGACGGCTAAGGCGGGGATTTTTTTCTGTTATAAGAAAGTTCTCCGAACTTCCCATAATAGAAAGCGTTCTACAAAAAATTCTGTTAGTAGAAGTTTTTTTGTACAAAATAAATATGGAGTTTATTAGTAGAAATTTATAAATGAATAATGAAAATCAAAAAAAGAAGATTTTTGGCAAGTAATATGCCCATCAATGCTGTCAACTTAAGATGTAAAGAAATAATAGATTACACCTTAAGTTGACAGCATTGATGTGTCTAGAGTCTTCTTTTTCTAATAATTAAAATTACTGTGTAATTACAATTTGAATTAAAATCTAGTAGAAAATAGAGTAATCTGTTGTAATAAAAAAGTAATATAATAGGTATTTACAAAAAATAATTAATGTGGTATAAATAAACAAGACAAAGATATAACAAAGAAACATAACACAACAAATCATAAGAAAACAAAGGAAAGAAGGAGTTTAGATGAAAGAAAAAGGTATCACATTAATTGCTTTAGTAATTACGATTATTATCTTGCTAATATTAGCATCAGTAACAATTGCCACACTAACAGGAGATAATGGACTAATAACCAAAGCCATGGAAGCCAGAGAAAAGACAGAAATTGGAGCAATTGAAGAACAATTAAGATTGGCTCAACTAAGTGCCAAAT
>CASDJM010000048.1 GCA_949280815.1 uncultured Clostridia bacterium
TTTATGGAAATTATTTCCATATTTCATTTTTTCATAGATTACTTTACACTATCATGGCTTTATTTTACTTCGTTTCATTTGTTTCAACAAATGTGCATTTTAAAATTTTACACAATCAATAGGCATCACTCCTTTCGCTGTTTATTTATATATAATTTTAATAATTTATATATACTCTTTCAGTAAGTAAATAGCTAGTAATAAGGGGGTAGATTGTAAGGAGGGGGAAATAAAAAGTGTATATACATTTCATTTTTTGTATATACACTCTTATCTTGCATATTCCTTTTGTTTTAACTCCCTTTTCCTAGTTTCTTGCACACAATGAAAAATATAATCTTCCCTTTCCTGTGCTGTTTTTAAATTGCTTGGTAATACTTTCAAAAATCTATCTTCATTGAGTTTTATCTTTGGTATTTGATTTGCTTTTTCTTGGCTCATAATTTCATCAATTTTATCAGCTGTTAAAGTTCCCTCTTCACTTCGTTTTCGCATTACTATTGCTTGTGCGTGTGATGGAGTTACTTGTAAACATTCTATTGTATCTAATAAAGCATATTGTTCATCTTCTTTTAAATAAGAAATTTCAACTGCTGGTCTTAAAGCAATTCCCTCTTTTTCTTTATCTACTAGTGCCAACAATTCTGGTATTAGTTCAGTCAGTCTTATATATCTTTGAATATTAGTAGCACTTTCTCCTGTTTCTTCTGCAATTTGTTCTCTTGTTGTTTTATTTTCTAACTTCTGTCCCAGTGGGACAGAAGTTAAATCATTTCTTTCACCTTGTCGTTTCATTGCCTCCAAACGCATTTTATAAGCAAATGCTTTTTCTGATGGTAATATTTTTTGCCTTTGATTTAAGTTTGTATCTACCATTAAAATAGTAGCTTCCTCATCTGTTAAATTTTTAATTATACAAGGCATTTCATCTACTTTTGCTTTTATAAAAGCTCTTTTTCTCCTATGTCCTGCTATCATTTCATATCTTCCATTTTCTTTTGGTCTTATTATAGAAGGTGGAATAAAACTTTTATTGTTAATGCTTTTCACTATATTATCCATAAGTTCATCATCATTTACAGAAAAAGGATGATTTGGGAAATCATCAATAAGTGTTGGAGGTATATATTCAACATAATCTTTCTCTTGATTATCTCTCATTTCTTGAGTAGTAAATAAATCATCTCTCGTAACCTTTGGCAAGTGCATTTTGTTTGCGTTCTTTGACATCTTGTTTCAACACCTCCTCTGCAAATTCATTATAGGCTTTTGCTACACTACTATTCTTGTCATATTCAAAAATACTTTTTCCACTTGATGTTGATTCTGCTGTTTTTATTGCAAGTGGTATTTCAGTATTATAAATATTTACTATTGAGCCATAATTCTCTTTTAATTCACTTCTAATGTCTTTTGCTAAATTTGTTCTTTTATCTACTAAAGTTAATATCATTCCTCCAACTTGTAATTCTGGATTTATATTCTTTCTAACTTTTGAAACTGTTTTTAATAAATGTCCCATACCTTTGGCTGCAAAATACTGACTTTGTACTGGTATTATAATCTTATCACTACAAGCTAATGCGTTAATTGTTAGCATACCCAAACTTGGCATACAATCAATTAAAATATAATCATAGCTTTGTTTTATATCTTGTATTACATTTTTCATAATACATTCTCTACTCATTGCATTTGCTAAAGTAACTTCCATTCCAGACAACTCTAAATTTGACGGTATTAAATCAACTCCCTCTTTATGATGTAATATTGTTTCTTCCATATTCAAAGGATTATCATAAATAACATTTTCCATCAATGTTTCTAATGTTTCAATATTCTCTTGTTCATATACTCCCATATAAGTTGTTAAATCTCCGTTGAGGATCAGCATCAATTACCAATACTCGTTTTCCGTTGCTTTGCTAGGGCTACTCCTAGTGAAAAAGTTGTTGTTGTCTTACCAACTCCACCGTTTTTGATTTGCTATTGCTATTGTTTTACATTTCAATAAAATTCCTCCTTTCCAATAAAAAAAGAACTAACTATATTTTCTATAATATAATTAGTTCTATAATCCTATTTTTTATATCATTATTTTAATTTCAAAACGGAAGCCACAATTTGCCTTTTTACACTTTTGGTTTATTTTTTCTTTATTTTTCAATGCTTTCAGCTATTTTTTAATGTGTGTCGATAAATTGCTTACTCCTCTACTACTATCATTCTTTCAAACTCTTGCTATTAGTGGGTTATTTCTTATTGTGTCGTAAATATCTATCTTCCTCAGAAAAAACACAACCACAATACTTCTGCATATACAATCCCAACTCTCTTGCTTTTGCTTGTCCTTGTCGAAAACCAACTCTAAAATCTCGATATAAAAACTTAACATCATATTTCTTTGCCATCTCTTCTGCCACTTTAATTAACATCTCATGATTTTGATAAGGACTCACTAACAAAGTTGTAGAAAAACTATCATATCCATTTTCCTTCGCATATTTAGCAGTTTGTTCTAATCGAACAGGATAACAATACTCTTGGCATCTATTTTTTAAATCATTAACTACATTTTTACAGAAATCCCTTAACCCATAATTTTCTTCAAAAATAGCTTGTATTCCTATCTTGTTTGTATATTCCCTTAAACAATCTCTTCTTGCTTTATATTCCATGTATGGATGTATATTAGGATTGAACCAATATACTGTTGGCTCAATTTTCTCTTCTCTCAATATATCAATGCAATATACACTACAAGGTGCACAACATGTATGTAATAATAATTTCATCATTTTTTCCTCCATACCTAAAGATATTACTTATCTGTAAACTCGATTAATGCTTGTACAGCTAAGGGCATCCCAAAATCACCTGAAATCATCCCCTTTTAAGCCTAAAACGAGTGGGGACTACTCTTCTACATACTCATACCCTAAATGTCGATAAGCTGGTGGTAATGCTTTTCTTCCTCTTAATGTTCTAGCAATAAATCCAATTTGAATTAAATATGGTTCGTACACATCTTCTATGGTGTCAATCTCTTCCCCTACACTTACAGCCAAAGCTTCTATTCCAACAGCTCTACCGCCATATTGAACAATCATAGTTTCTAGTATTTTTCTGTCTATTTCATCTAAGCCAAGTTCATCAATCTCTAATTGATTTAAAGCATGTTTTGTGATTTTTAAAGTAATATCTCCATCTCCTAATACAATCGCATAATCTCTTACTCTTTTTAGTAATCGATTCGCTATTCTTGGCGTTCCTCTTGATCTTCTAGCTATTTCTTTAGCAGCATCTTCTTCAATTTTCACTTCTAAAATTTTGCTTGACCTTTTTACAATTGTGATTAAATCTTCTATGGAATATAATTCTAGTCGATGAACAATGCCAAAACGGTCACGTAGCGGCGTTGATAAAGCACCTGCTTTTGTAGTTGCACCAATCAGAGTGAATTTCGGTAAATCTAATCGAATTGACCTTGCACTTGGTCCTTTTCCAATCATAATATCTAAGGTATAATCCTCTAAAGCAGGATATAGTATCTCTTCTACACTTTTACTTAATCTATGAATTTCGTCGATAAATAATACGTCAAATTCTGAAAGATTGGTTAACAAAGATGCTAAATCCCCTGGCTTTTCAATTGCTGGCCCAGAAGTTATTTTGATGTTAGAATTCATTTCATTAGATATAATATTGGATAATGTTGTTTTTCCTAGCCCAGGAGGTCCATATAATAAGACATGGTCTAATGGCTCCCCTCTTTTTTTGGCAGCTTCTATGTATATTTTCATATTTTCTTTAACTTTGTTTTGTCCAATATATTCGCTTAGTGTCTTTGGTCTTAATGAATTTTCTAGTCTTTCTTCTGCTTGCCCTTTCATTTCTGGACTTACAATTCTCTCTTCTTCCACGCGACTTCACTCTCCTTGTCTCAAATTAGTTCATTATTGTCCTATCTAGTATCTATTGTCTCTTCTCAAAAAATTTAACCAATTTTTCTATTTCCTCTAAATATTCATTTTTTATGGCATAATATATTTGTTTTGAATTTTCTTCATCATACATATGTGATAAAAAATTTCTAGCTAGCATCATTTTAATCCAAATTTCACCATTTAAAATCAAATGATGTGCAAAACTCTCTTTTATAATTTCTCTTGGACTACCTGTATCTAATTGCACGCCTAGATATTCTAAATAATGTTTCAATGTTTTCCAGGCTAGTTCAAATGTAAATTCATATCTATGTAAAACACATCTATTGCTAAATCGTTTACTTCTTCTTCTAAAGCCTCTTTTAATCTCTCTTTAGCATTCTTTAAATCTTGCTTCTTTCTTCAAATCTTTTCATATCTTATTATCACTCCTTCCTTTTTTATTTCTTCCAAGAATTCTTTTTTTGTATTTTGATTAATAAAAACTAAATCTATTTTGTATATAATATCTAACAAATCAAATTCGTTTCTAATAGCATATTCGTCTTCTTCTGTCTCATTTTAACAAATTATGAATACTAACTGAATTCGATATATCTAACTCTATCTTCATATCTTGGTAATACTCATTTAGTAACTCTTTCGTATCCTCATCAAGTTCTTCCCAATTCAGCATTTCACCTGTTTTACTATCATACCATTCTTCATCATAATAATAACGACTGGTTATAATTCTTTCATTATTCAAGCATACAAAATCTTTATTCGCAAAGAAATTTGTCCCTAATGAAAAAGTATCCTCTAAATTGCATAAATAAGCTAAAGTAGGCTTAATATCTAATTTGTTAATTGGCTTTTCAATCTTTAGGTGTTCTATTTCTGGAATTTTAAATCCACACGCTACTCTTGTATAGTTTAGTTTTAAGTCTATATCTGTCATATTTGCATTTATATAATTTAAAAAATCCATTAATTCTTCATTATACATATTTAATCCATTATGGTCGCCAAAAACTAGAATCGCTGTATCATCATACAATCCTGTTTCTTTTAATTCTTGTATCAGAACACCAAAAGCGTAATCCGCATAATTCACCGCTTCTAAATAATTTCCAAAATAAGTATCTTTATATTCTCCTACATCAACACTTATCTTACTTCTATCTTGTAAGCCTTGTAAGGTAAACGGTGTATGAGATGATGCTGCAACTATATAAGACAGAAAAGGATTGTCATATTCTTTCCATTTATGTACTGCTTGTCTGTATAACAACTCATCTGATAAATCTCCATTGATATTTTCCGATAAGTCTTCAAATTGTTCTTTCAAAACTAGTTCATTTAAATTTAAACGACCATATACATTTCCACGATTCCAAAAATAAGGATAATTTCCATGCACATAAGAAGTATGATAATTTTTTTTGTTATAGATTTTAAATAAATCATCATAAGTATTGGTAAAATATTTACTAAATGACATTCCATTTTCCATTGGATAAATCGATGTTATCGTAGAATGTTCAGAATCTGCTGTGGTTGAATAACTTTGCATATGCATATTCGTAAATTCAATATTTTCACTTAAAAATTGATTTAAATTTGGTGTGATTTGTTTTCCATTAATCTCTTTGTTTACTACAAATTCTTGCACTGACTCCAGTTGCACGATAATAACATTTTTGTTTTCCAAAATTCCTTTTAATGGATATATTTCTTCTCCATATTTTGTCTCATAATTTTCTTTTAGCTGGTTATAATCTTGAATCATATCATGATAGTTTTTGTATTTTGTCTGTTGTTTTATCATAAAACCATTTGTAATATCTGAAATATGATAGCCAAAAATAGTCGCTTCACGAATTTGCATATCTTTATTATAAGACTTTGATTTCCCTTTTTCTATATAATTCACACCAATCACTGTGAGAATAATTACTCCAACAATTCCTGTGACAATTCTAGCCATCACTTGTTTCTTTGTAGCTTTTTCCTTCTTTTCCCATTTTATCATTTTACCAAGTCCTAAAACAATTAAGACAATCATATCTAAAAAGTATAAAACTTGTTTCACTTGCATTACCATAGGTATTGTACCTGCAATTTCTTCTCCATATTGAAGGTTGGTAAATTGTGCCACTGACAAAACACTATTGGAAAATATATAATATACATGGTCACCAAATAGCAAAATGCTAACTAAAAAATCTATCACAATTGATGTTATAATCCTTGTTCTATTAGGTAAAATACTTAGAAAACATATAATAACTGCAATAAAACATACGGTTCCTACAATTGTTTCCATTTCTAATGGTTCATTTATGGCTATCGTACTACCATAAAATAAAAATGTCTTACCTAACAATAAAACTCCTATTAAAATAGAAAACCATACAGAATTAAATACTTTATTTATTACTTCTTTTTTTGCCACAAAATTTGCTCCTTCTTTTCCAAATGATTGCCAAAGGGGATGGACCTTTTGGAACCTTTAACAATTTTCTATAAAATCTTCTATCACTTTCAACATTTTTTCATGATTTTGTTGATATTCTTTTGGTCCAAAATCTTCTACTTTTTTAATTGCTTGTTCTAATTCTTCTACACTCTCTACGCCAATAATATACCCCTTTTCATTGAAAAGTTCTACAATCTGTTTTTGATGATTATTAACATGCTCATTATACTGATGTAATCTTGGTACTGCTATTACCTTCTTATTTTTTGTTATAGATAATAGAATAGAACCTACCCCTCCATGTGTAATAATTAAGTCTGCTTTATTTTGCAATTTTTCTAATTCTTCTTTAGCAATAAGTCCCAATATTTTCATATTTTCTGATGTGTATTGTGTATAGCCAGCCTGCACAATTACTTCTTCCTTAATTACTCCGTTCTCTATTAATCTGTTGACTTCTTCTAATAAGCGGTGAAAACTATTGTTTTGTGTTCCTAATAATACTAAAATCATTAATAAATTGAACCTCCATATACTGCTTTTGGATATATTTCTAGCATTTCTTCCCATTGTACAATAAATAAATCTGCTATTGGATAAATCAGTCTTCCTGTTGCTGTTTTTCTATGTGTATTGGCAAAAGTCTCGATATAAATTATTTTACTACCAAAAATTTTACCTAAATAACACATTGGTCCCGCTGTATGTGTTCCTGTTGTCACAATTACTTTTGGATGTATTCTAAAATACAAATAAATTGTTTTTAGACAAAGGTAAAAATATTTAAAAATATAAGTAAGTAGTTTTGCCCTTGTTCCATAAGGTAGGAAATACAGCTTATCTCCGTATTTTTCCTTTAAATTTTCATTTGCTTTATCTTTCTCTGTTATAATATGATAGTCATATTTCTCAAACAATGATGATAGTTGCATAAGTTCATTTAAGTGTCCACCTGTACTTGCTATAAATAATACTTTCTTTTTCATTTTTTTCATTCCTTTTAACAATGTTCCAGTTTAAGGTACTAACATTGCTTTTTCCTATTCATTATATCTTGTTTTCAATTTATTGTCTAGCAATCCTGTTTCAAATTTCTATATTCCCACATATTCCTCTAAGCAAAGTCCTGTAGTTTTAATATCACTCGCTACTTTATTTCCCACATATCTAATATGCCATGGTTCATATACATATCCTGTCTTATCTTCCTTATTTTCTGGATATCTTATAATAAATCCATAATCATAACAATTTTCCGCTAACCATTTACCCTCTATCGTATCTTTAAAATCCCATCTTGTGCTATTAATATCAAAAGCAAGCCCTGTTTGATGTTCCGATTGTCCGTGGTTTCGCAGAAAAAGTACTGGCTGATTCTTCTCCATACAATTTGACATTTCTTTGATAAATGGATTGTTGTGTCTGATATGATCTATATCCTGATACAATTTTTAATGAAATCCCTTCTTCGTTTGCCTTAGCCTTCATATTTTCAAAAGCTTGTAAAGCTTCTGGATTAGTACCTGGATCATAATTATTTGGCAATGAATGAGCTTTATTAACAATTAATATTCCATTAATATAATTATCTAATATTGTTGCATTTACTTGCTCCTCATCATTTTGTATCTGTAGCATATCTGTAGTTGTCTCATTTTCTTTTTCTACTAATTGCTCTTTTTCTGATTCTGTAGGTGCTTCTTCTGCTTTCTCTTTTACTGTCACCTTGACTTTCTTTTTCACCTTTCCTTGCTCTGCCTCTATCTTAAATTCTGTCGTTCCTACTTCAACTGCTTGTATTACCCCATTTTCTTTTACTTGAATTATATTTCCTTCTTCTAAATCTTCAATATGTATCATTTTGGTAGTTGCATTACTAGGTTCTATTCTTAATTGCATTTGATATAGTTCATCCTTAAAAATTTCTATTTCCTCTTCTTCTACTTTTATTTCTTCAACTGGTACATATACCAAAACATATTTTTCATACTCTTCTCTTAAAATCAATGTTATATTATCTTCATGTATCTCTTTTGTTTCTATATATTCAATCTTTTTATCTTCTGCTTTTATTCCATAGATATCTACTTTATTTAGACCTTTTAATAATTCATTGGTATTTAGTTCTATTTGTTCTAAAATATTAGAAGGTTGTATTTTCGATACATCAATTTCTAAGATCTCTTGATTTTTCCATTCTTGGTAATTACTTTTTTGACTGCTAACTTGTATGGAAAACTCATTATTGTTTTCCAATTTTCCAGAATCTAATTTTACTTTATACTTATCATAATTGACTTCTATGTACTTATTATTCTCTTTTATATTTTCTATTGTTTCATCCCATAGTTTCATTTTTTCTATTTGTGCTAATTCTATTTTTTGATTATTATTTTTTATAATTTCTTGATTTAAATTCCAATCTTTATAATACTGATAACTGAAAAAAGCAACCACCATAAATACAATTATTCCTATGATACAACTAACTACTTTCTTTCCATTGTAGCTTTTTCGTTTTCTTTTTTCTTCTTTTTTCATTTGCTTTTCTTTCTCTAGTTCTATTTCTCTTTCTAATTCTGTTTCGAAAACCATTCCTTTACTCCTATTTCTGTTTTTGCTTATTGTTCTTTCTCTATTTTAATACATATTTGTCAAAAAAGAAAGAGTTTTACGACAATTAAAAAAGGAAATAACAACCTGCTACTTCCTCTTTTACTTATTAAATTAATTTATGCTCTTGGGTGAGCTTTTTTATAAACATTTTTTAAACCTTCATCTTGAAATTGCATATACACTTGTGTAGAAGATATATCAGAATGTCCTAACATACTTTGAATTGCTTTCAAATCTGCACCATTTTGTAAAAGGTGAGTTGCAAAAGAATGTCTTAGAACATGTGGTGTAATATCTTTTGTAATATGGGCTTGCTCTTTGTAAAATTTAATAATTTTCCAGAAACCTTGTCTCGTTAATCTACTACCATTAATATTAACAAACAAAGCTTCTTCTTCAGCTGTTTTTACTAAAATATCTCTTGCTTCTTCCACATATTCTTTTAATGCTTTCAATGACATATTTCCTAATGGTATATTACGTTCCTTGGAGCCATTTTTACAAATTACATATCCTTCTTCTAAATTAACATCATCTATGTTTAAAGAAACTATTTCTGTTACCCTCATTCCAGTTGCATAAGCAAATTCAAGCATAGCCTTGTCACGAATCCCTTTTAAATCAATATCTTTTGGTTGATCTAATAACAATTCTACTTCTTTTGATGTTAATATACTAGGAACTCTTTTTTCAATCTTTGGAGATTGAATATTTTGTGTTGGATCTACTTTTACTTTTTTATTTTTCAATACAAATTGATAGAATGAACGTATAGATGCAATACATCTTGATATACTAGATGGTTTTTTTCCTTCCTCTTGTAATTCTCTTATGTAATCTTTCATATCTTCTTCTTTTACTCTGTTGTAATGAAGCTCGCATGCTTCTAAATATTTTCTGAATTGTTTTAAATCTCTTTTATAAGATTGTAATGTATTTTCTGATAATTTCTTATCATTTTCTAAAAAATCAAAAAAATGCTTTAACTGTCTTTCCATTTATTTCCCCTACCTCTTATTATAATTTAAAATAATATATTAACATAAACTATATATGTTATATCAAAGAATTTTAAAATTGTAAATAGATTTTTCGATATTTTTTAAAAATATTTTATTAATCCCTTTAAAATATTAGTTGATATAAATATTTCAATTACTGACGATACCATTAATACAAGTAACATTATTAAAGAAAAAACAGTGTGTCTTACCACTTCTATTTTCACATTTTCTTTGTTCCTATCTTTTATAATTGATTTATACAATTTAAAACCACTCACTGCTAGTGCCAAAATAGCTGGTATAAACAAAATATTTTGTAATAAAAGTAAAATTAATACAAATAAAATTCCTTGCGGTAATCCCATAATGGTAATACATACCGCAATTGTATATCCTAAACAAAAACCTCTATATAATACTACTCCAAAAACAACTGGTAACCCTATCACCGTAGTTCCAAAAAACCATAGAACAATGGCTAGTATGATATTTTGTCCCATGCTATTTTTTAATACTCCAATATGATTTAAACTTTCTGTATTTTTCATCTTATCAATAAAAGTATTTAAATAAGTTGTAATCTCTAATTTCTGAGCTTCTTGTACATTATTTACAAAGAGAACACCAAGAAATATCCCTATAATAAATAATAGTGATACAATCATATATTCCTTTTTATTATTTAGAACATGTTCTTTGATAATCTCTAATACCTTTACTCGTTTGTTTCTTTTCATAAAATTTCTCCTTATCTTTATACCTAATGTGTATTCGATAAGAAGTTTTTTAGAACTATTTTGAAAGATGATTTTGGGGACGGAGGAAAAAATCATCCCAAAAATCATTCTCGAAATTACACTTTCACTTTTCCGTAGTTTCCGCCACCGCCAGAATGAATTTGCATTTTTCCTTCTCTAGCATTTACAATATAATTTGCCACTTTTTCTCCTACCGTTGCTTCAATATCATCTTTGGACAATTTGTGTAAAATATTCATCTCTGTTTCAAAACTATCCAATAACTTCTCTATGGTTTTTCCTCCGACTCCTGGGATAAAACCAAGTGGCACTTGATAAATATAAGGTGGTCTATTAGGGGGACTTTTGGTCTCTTTTTTATCTTTGATTAATTCAATTCTATCAAAAACACCAAAAGTTACATTCTTTCCACCGCATTTTGGACAAATTTCAACTGGTTCCTTTGTTTCAATAGAATCCTCACAATCATCACAGTATGTTCTATGATATTTTCCAAGTTTAGGATCTAGTCCATAATTGGCAAGAACTTTTCTTCCTCCCTCATTTTTCAATGCCATAACAATTTCTTTAAAGGAGATATCTTCTACTTGCATTTTATTGTATTCTCTTGCAATTTTAGGTAAAGAATGAGCATCTGAATTAGTTACAAAAGTTCTTGTTTCTAGTTCTGAAATAGTATCTGCTAAATAGGTATCTGAGCTTAGTCCTAATTCAATGGCAAATATCTTATCAAACTTCTCTTTGAAAATATTTTCTAATCGATTAGTACAATTTCCATAATAGCTTTTATGTGGTGTAAAAACATGGGCTGGTATTAAAATGCCATTATATTTTTCTACCATATCAATTAAGTGATATCCAGATAAGTCAGACCTTTGTGTACTTAATGTAATATTTTTTAGATGATGACTTAATTCATTGGAAAAGTTTTTGATGTCTTTTAAATGTGGAAAAAAACATATATTATGGGCACTTCCACATTTATCATTTCTTCCTTTTTCTGAGGTTTCCACTTCACTGCCTAATAAAATACAAACTTTTTCTTTATAAATAATGCCACCATCTTCTAATTCATAAGCTTCCCCTGTTTTCAGAAAGTTTTCAATATCTTCTATTACATATGGGGAAGCACAATCTATAATACCAACTACATTGATTCCTTTTCTATCTGCACATTCTCTAGCAATATTGGCAAAATTCAAACTTCTTGCCGCTGTTATTTTGATTGGTTTTCCCATTTCACTTCTTCCTATGTGTACATGTAAATCTGCAAATATCTCGTACATTTTCCTCTTTCCTTTCCGTAGGCAGATAAATGATTGATTTTGAGTAACCCTTTGAGATACGCTCATACTCTCCTCATTAACACATTCTAATTATTACCTATCACTAAATCTTCGGTAGTGAAAACACTACAAATTGTTCAGTCCTTCGAAAAAAAACTTTTCTTTTCTACTATGACCCCTGCTGACTTCTTGTGACTAACCATTTTCGACCATTTATTACTAAGTCTGATAATAAACGTCCACAAGACCTCACAGGGTAAGTCGTTTAATTTTCCTCATTTACTCGCTTGATTTACTGCATAAGGTTACGTATATCTTTTGGGCTTTGACTTGTTTAGTAGTCTCACCCTCTTATACAGCCTTTGTATCAAGTTTTTGTTCATCGAGCCATGATTTTGATACACACTTCCTCCACTTCCACCTCACAATGAATAGCTTGTGTTTCTCTATGCGGTTAGCGATATATACTTCCGCTACGGACTTTCACCGATTAGCTAAACGACATGCCTGACGCACTAAAAAAAATATTGCCAAAAGGGACGAACCTTTTTGGCAACTTTTTACAATTCATTCAACATTATTTGCCCCTATCTTAGAGTCATCATGTATATGTGCCATGATTTTTCTAGTTGTTTCTTCACTAAATAATGGTCTATTAGAACTTTGTACTTTACTAAACATTTCGGCTGTTATTTCCTTGTTTTGTTCAGCAATTAATTTATCTATTTTAGGTTCAAATTCATAAACCACTTTTTGAATAAACTTAGTTATATCTTCTGTTTCATTATATATTTTAACAAGCTTTCTTAAAGCTGTCCTATTCTGTGTTAAGTCCTTAATTTGTATCTTTTGTAAAAAATTAATAAATTCAATAAAAGTATTCATATAACGGTTATATTCTGTCTTTAGATTTCTATGTTCTAATAATACAAGAGCCTCATCTGGTTTGAAACCAATTCTCTCTGGTCGATCCAATAACATTCCACCAAATTGGTCTACCAATTCTAAAATATCACTTTCTCTTTCTCTTGGATTACTGTTGCTATAACGATTAATTTCTTCACATATTTTGCAAAATCTTTTTCCAAATCCCATTCCTCTTAGATATTTAGCACCTTCCTTTGCATAATTATGAATTTGATTAATATCTTGTACATTTTCAACTTTTTTACAGTTGCATAGCAAACAAGCTGTTAATACAAAATTTTTATCTACTTCAATTTTGGAATAATTTAAAAATAGTCTTGTAAGTTCTGTTTTAAATACAATCGATTTATCAAAAAATACTTTTGCTTTTTTTGACAAATAATAAGCTATTTCCATTTTTGAATCTAATTCTTTTTCTTCTAATATATAATCTGCAAAGGTATTCATATGACGCCTCCCATATTTTATTATACTAGAAACAATCATACTTTTCAATATTTTTCCTAAATGTTACAGAAATGTAATAATTACTTATTTTTACCATGGCGAGTCTGTGCCTGTCCCAAACTCGCCATCCTAGCTAATTCATCACAACAATTATTATACTCATTATCGCTATGCCCCTTTACTTTATTAAACTTAACTTTGTGGGTTTTGGTCAAGGCATACAATTCTTGCCAAAGTTCTTGATTTTTAACAGGATCTTTTCCTGCTGTTTTCCAATTATTTTTTACCCAATTATAAATCCATCCTTTATCAAAAGCATTTACTACATAAGCACTATCACTATATAATTCAACTTCACAGGGATATTTTAATGCTTTGAGTCCTTCTATAACTGCTCTCAATTCCATTACATTATTGGTAGTATCCTTTTCTCCACCAGAAATTTCCTTTTTAATTCCCTGATACATCAAGATTGTACCCCATCCCCCTGGTCCAGGATTGCCAGAACAGGCACCATCTGTATAAATGATAACTTTTTCCATAAATTTGTCCTTTCTATTTGTTTTTTTCTTTTTTTTGTGATATTATTATAGCACAAATAGAAAAATGAAATCAAGAAGGGGTTTTTATGAGTAAAGTTTTAGGTATTGTTGCTGAATATAATCCTTTTCATAATGGACATTTATACCATTTAGAAAAATCAAAACAAGATACAGGTTCTAGTTACACAGTTGCCATTATGAGTGGGAACTTTACTCAGCGTGGAAGCACTTCTTTAATGGATAAATGGTCAAAAGCTGAAACAGCCATCCAATGTGGAGTTGATTTGGTCATTGAATTACCTGTTTTATATTCTATCTCAAGTGCCGAAAACTTTGCAGAAGGTAGTATTAAAATTCTTGACTCTTTAAAGGTTGTTGACTACATTTCTTTTGGAGCAGAAACAGATAATCTTGAAGTTTTAAGTAAATGTGCTGATGTTTTATATCGTGAGCCAAGAAGATATAAAACACTATTATCGCATGAATTAAAAAAAGGTGTTTCTTTTCCTAAAGCTCGCGAAAGTGCATTAATGATGTACCTAAGTGATATAAGGACTTACGCCAATGTTCTTTCTTCTCCTAATAATATTTTGGGAATTGAATATCTGAAGGCTTTGAAAAAATTAAAAAGTAACATACAACCAGTTAGCATTCCAAGGTATGAAGCTGGTTATAATGATTTAACTTATACTGGTAATATAGCAAGTAGTACAGCCATTCGAAACGTTATCAAAAATAATGGATTTAAACCTTTACAAAATCTTATACCAGCTCCTAGTTATGCTACTTTAGTACAAAATATTAAAACAGGCCATATTGTTCCTGATATTTCTGTATTTGAAAAAGAAATTATTTATATTTTAAGAAAAATGGAAACGAAAGAAATTGCAGAGTTACCAGATGTTTCTGAAGGTTTAGAATTTGCTATTAAGAATGCTGCTAATTCATGTAACAGTGTTCCTGAATTTTTAAATATTATTAAATCAAAGAGATATACAACAACTCGCCTTCAAAGAATTCTATTATATGCCTTATTAGGTATTACCAAAAAAGATATGGAACTTTGTAAAAAGACACAGCCTTATGTGAGAGTTTTAGGCTTGAATAAAAGAGGTAAATTTTTGATTGGTGAGATTGCGAAAGCAAATCCAAAACTGGAAATTGTTACTTCAGTAAAGCGCTTTACAGATAAAAATTCTAATAAAAATTTAATTGCTATGTTAGATAAAGATATTTGGGCTACTAATGTTTATACCATTGGCTATGAAGATGATTCTTGGAATAATTTGGATTTTACCAAAAAAATTGTGACATTATAAAAGCAAATAAATTATTTTATTACTGTTCAAATCTCATTATTTCTTAATTTAAGAATCAAAATCGATACAGCTAAACAGCAATTTATTTTTTACTTGCTCTTTTTATATTTAAATTGATAGCAATTGTTGAAACAATAGATAATACAAATATGATATAAAATACACTCTTGCCCATAAATGTTGCCATTATGGCTAAAATAGAGAACACAATAACTTCTGTAAAACATAAACTCATTTGGCCAACTGCTGATAGAAGTTCATTGTTTTCTTTTGATTCTCTTATAATGTTTTGTATTGATGTTTGAATCGATGTTTCATATACTTTTTCAAAATTATCATTTAAAGTCTTATTAAGTGATATAACTACTTTATTTTTAGTACATAGAAACACTCCTGTTACAATCGTTTTTATAATTGTAACTAATTGATTGGCTTTTGTTATATTTTTGTCTGAATATTTTCCAATCAATGCCACTGTAATGATTTGTAGCAACAACGAAACAATAATAACAGAAGAAAATAGTTGGAAGTCTTTCAATACAACATACAAATAAAGTGGTACAAATTGTCTTTCTATGATATGGTTTGTTCTATAGGCATATATGATTTTATACCTACTTTTACTTTTTAGTATATATTCCATAGATGCTTTGAATGCACTTGTATTATCTTCTACTTTGTAATCTATCTTTCTAATGAAAATATACTCCAATAAAAAGAAAATTGCAATGATTGAAAACAAAATAATATTATTTTCTGTTACCACTCCCCAGGCAACTAAACAGCTTGCTATTGCTGTTCCTGCTATTTTGCTAATACCCAAAAAGCTATTGAATCTTCCTCTATACTCTGTATCTACATATTTACTCGACAAAGCATCTCCTGATGGATTCGAGATTCCCATTAATCCCATGGCTAGAATAAATATAACGATATTTCTGTATATATCACTTCCATCTAGCATCATATAAGCACTCACAATACTAAAAATATTAGAAAGCAATACACATTTTGCTATTCCTATTTTAGCAGATATCGTCACAAATAATGGTGTACAAATTCCTGTTATTCCAAATCTCAACCCATAAATTAACAAAATAAGCCATATCTGAATTCCGTTTTTGTATAGCATTACTGTTCCAAATGTTTCAATTAAAGCATTTCCAAAGCTGTATGATACTTTGGCTAAATACATATATCTATATTCTTTTTTATAAAAATATTCTTTCATTAATTGCTCCTAAAATCAACTATTTTTATATTGTAATATAATATCATATGCTTCTTCCCTTTTCAAGATATAGCAAGTAATTATTCATCTGAACAGGCAAAACCTAACTCCAAAATCCTACAAGCGTTGATTTTAATTAAATAATAGGTAATCTATAGAATATGGCTGAAAATTCGAATGCAACCGAAAAATATTTAGAAATTCTTATCCGATAAAATGAGGGATGTTCAAGGCAAATGCTACTATATAATATTTTCTCAATTCTTTGGTTACCCTGCATAACGCTAAGAAATATTAAATTCAACAGAAATAAACCAATGCTAGATAATGATAAAATTGAAGCATATACAAAGAGCTTAAGATATTACCAAATAGTAAAATACAAAAAGCTTGATTTATAGCCAATTATTGCTTATTTATTCATAAAACAGGACTTTCATATCCTGCTTTTTAACCTTTTTAAGTTGCAAACTCAAGTCATACCACACCATCCTAGTATAATAATGTTAAGTTAAAAATAACTTGACATTAT
>CASDJM010000049.1 GCA_949280815.1 uncultured Clostridia bacterium
TTTTTATTTTAACATGTCCTTTTCTTTTTTGTCTAATTTATTATAACCTATCCAATACTTCAAAGAGCGACACATGGAGAAGAATGGTTTGGAATTGATTATAATATGAATCTATACAAAGGTTGTTGCCATAAATGTATTTATTGTGATAGTAGAAGTAATTGTTATCAAGTAGAAGATTTTGACAGAGTAAGAGCTAAAAAAGATGAAATAGAAATATTAAATCGAGAATTAAAATCAAAAAGAAAAAAAGGTGTAATAGGAATAGGTGCAATGTCAGATACTTATAATCCTTTTGAAAAACAATATGAAATAACAAGACAATCATTAGAACTGATTTCATACTATAATTTTGGAGTATCAATAGAAACAAAAAGTAATTTAATAATTAGAGATATAGACATATTTAAGGAAATAAACAAAAAAGCAGATGTAATACTTAAATTTACAATTACATCAGCAGATGATAGTATATCACAAAAAGTAGAACCAAGAGTATGTGTTTCTTCTGAAAGACTAAAAGCAATGAAAAAACTATCAAAAGAAGGATTATTTGTTGGAACATTATTAACTCCAATTATTCCATTTATAACAGATTCAGAAGAAAATATTAGAAATGTAATAAGACTATCTTATGAAAATGGAGCAAAATTTATATTTTCTATGGGAGGAGTTACATTAAGAGAAAATCAAAGAGAATACTTCTATGAACAATTAGATAAAACTTTTTCTGAATTAAAACAAAAGTATATTAAGACTTATGGAAATAACTATTTTTGTTATCCATTGAATAAAAATTTAGACAAAATATTTAAAGAAGAATGCGAAAAGTATGGACTACTTTATAAAATGAATGATATAGTAAAGGCGTATAAAAAAGAAATTGAACAAGAAGAACAATTAGCCTTTATATAGAAAAGAGGAAAAATATGAATGAATATATAAATTTAACATTAGAAAACATAGAAAAAGAACATATCTGTTGTGCGATTGGTGCTCCAAAACATCAAGTAGGAGTAGATAATAAAAAGGAATGGATTAAAAGTAAGTTAAAAGATGGGCATGTATTTAGAAAACTAAATGCAAGAGGGAAAATATTTATTGAATATGAACCAATAGAAACAGCTTGGATTCCTATTAGTGGTAAAAATTATGAATATATCTATTGCTTATGGGTAGCAGGAAGTTTTAAAGGAAAAGGAATTGGAAAAGAATTACTAGAATATGCAATAAATGATTCAAAAGAAAAAGGCAAAAGTGGTATATGTACTTTAGTTTCTAAAAAGAAGAAACCATTTTTAGGCGAAAAGAAATTTTTTGAACACTATGGATTTAAAGTAGTAGATAGTATAGCAGATTATGAATTATTAGCATTACAATTTGAAGATGGAGAAACACCTAAATTCAATGAAATAGCAAGAACTATGAAAATAGATAATCAAGACTTTACTATTTATTATAGTAATGAATGTCCTTATGTAGAATATGAAGTAAATGAATTAACTGAATATGCAAAGGAAAATAATATAAAAATTAACTTTATAAAAATAGATTCATTAGAAAAAGCAAAAAATGCACCTTGTATTTTTAATAACTGGGCTAATTTCTATAAGGGAAAATTTGTTTCAAATACTATACTAAATGCTAATTCATTTAAAAAGTTAATTAAATAATAAATTATTAAAATATAAATTTTTCTAAAAGTATTGCCAAACCTAAAATTTTATGTTAAATTAAAAACATAGTTATAGACGAAAAACACCGATTTGTGGATACATTTCTTGCAACTATTGCTATAACTATATTTGAAACGGAAATAAGTAACTTTTTTGCGTTAAAGTTTTCGAATACGTCATACGCAAAGGAGCCAATGATTAAAAAAGTAATTCTGGTGAATACTGTCACTGTAAAGCTAAAATTAACGGTAGACGGCGACCTCAGCCAGAAAAGTCAAGGTAGCTGTTTTGGGTGAATACTGTTATTGTAACAAGCAAAGCTTTAACAGTAGATAGCAATCCTGGTAAGTAATAACTAAGGAGGTAATGAATGCAAGAAAATAAAGGAATTACATTAATATCATTAGTAATTACAATAGTGATATTATTAATACTAGCTTCGATAGTAACTTATAGTGGACTAAATGTAATTAGTTCATCTAAATTAACAACTTTTACAGCTGAGTTAAAAATAATGCAAACACAGGTAAATTCCATTTACGAAAAAGATAGTAAACAGCAAATTGGCGAAGAAATTACAGGAGATATCCAGACACAAGCTAATAGCATATTTACAGAAGCAGAATCTGGAATTAAAACACAAGAGGGATATAGATACTGGAGTCAAGATTTAATAAGAGAATTAGGTATTGAAGGTGTAGAGCAAGATTTTTTTGTTAATCTTGAAAAAAGAAGCGTAGTGAGTTATCGAGGTTTAGAATATGAAGGAAAGACCTATTATACTTTAAATCAAGTACCGAATGGATTATATAATGTAGAATATGAAAATCCGAATCAAGGAAAGCCAACTTTTCAGGTTTCCCAAGAAAAGGTAAGTGAGGATAAGTTTAAAATTACTATTTTTGATATTATATATGAAGATGGATATATTGATAAATGGCAGGTACAATATCAGTTAGAAGGGCAAGATAATTGGAATACATCGCAAGATTTAAGTTTTGTAGTAAATAAACCAGGTAAATATTATATTATTCTAATGAATGGAGAAGTAAAATCAGACCAACAAATTATTTCTATTGATTCAAACTAGAAAGAAGAATAAAAGTACTCCTCAATTAAGAAAGAAAATGATAAAATATATGGAGTAAATAGTATCAGGAGTACAAAGTTAGAGAAATATAACAATTAAATAAAATCAAAAAGGAGAGAATATTAATGCAAGAAAACAACAATCAAAATAATGAAACAGAAGAATTAGACATCAATCATTTGATGCAAATTAGGAGAGATAAATTAACAGAACTACAACAAGAAGGAAAAGACCCATACCAAATAACCAAATTTAATAGAACTTGCACAGCAGGAGAAATCAAAGAAAATTACGACGAATTTGAGGAAAAAGATGTAACAGTTTGTGGAAGAATTATAGCCAAAAGAATTATGGGAAAAGCATCTTTTTGTACCATTCAAGACAGTGACGAGAAAATTCAAAGTTATGTCAGTATCAATGATTTAGGAGAAGAAAGCTACAAAGCATTCAAAACATGGGATATTGGAGACATCATTGGAATTACTGGGTTTGTCTTTAGAACTAAAACTGAGGAGATTTCAGTTCATGCCAAAGAAGTAACTTTACTTTCTAAGTCTTTAAGACCATTGCCAGAGAAATTCCATGGCTTAAAAGATGTGGATTTGCGTTATCGTCAAAGATATGTAGATTTAATCATGAATCCAGAAGTAAAGAAAACCTTTGAAATGAGAAGTCAAATTATCACAGAAATTAGAAGAATATTAGACGAAAAAGGTTACTTAGAAGTTGATACACCAATGCTAAATACGATATCTGGTGGAGCTACAGCAAAGCCATTTATTACGCATCACAATGCTTTAAACATTGATATGTATTTAAGAATTGCTACCGAATTAAATTTAAAAAGACTAATCGTAGGTGGTTATGACAAAGTATATGAAATGGGAAGAATTTTCAGAAATGAAGGAATGGATATCCGTCATAATCCAGAATTTACAACCATTGAATTATATGAAGCATATGCTGATTATTATGACATGATGGACATGGTAGAAGAATTATTTTCAAAATGTGCTATCAGAGCAAAAGGAACAACAAAAGTAATTTATCAACAACAGGAAATTGACTTAACGCCTGGTTGGAAAAGAATTAGCATGATTGACTCTATTAAAGAAGTGTGTGGAGTAGACTTTAATACCATCCATACAGACGAAGAAGCGGTTGCTCTTGCAAAAGAGAGAAATATTGAAATACCAGATAAAACAAAAGAAACAAGAGGAGATGTTATTAGCTTATTCTTTGATGAATATGTAGAAAAAACATTAGTACAACCGACCTTTATTTATGATTATCCAATTGAAATTTCACCATTGGCTAAGAAAAAGAAAGAAGACCCAAGATTGACAGAAAGATTTGAAGTTTTCATTGGAGGACGTGAATATGGAAATGCTTTCTCAGAATTGAATGACCCAATTGACCAATATGAAAGATTTAAAAAGCAAGTAGAGGCAAGGGAAGCAGGAGACGAAGAAGCAGGAATGATGGATGAAGATTTCATTCAAGCATTAGAAATCGGAATGCCTCCAACAGGTGGATTAGGAATTGGAATTGATCGATTAATCATGTTGTTAACCGATAGTCCATCGATTAGAGATGTTTTACTATTTCCAACTATGAAACCACTTGGTAATGGAATTGAAAAGAAAACAAAGGAAGTTAAAAATAAGGAAAAAGAAGAAACTGTTGGAAATAGTAAAACTAGCAAAGTTGAAGTAAATATAAATCGAGCAGATGCCATTAAGTTACTGAAAAAGTACAATAAAGAAGAGTTTCATATAAGACATGCTTTTACAGTGGAACAAATTATGAGATATTTTGCTAAAAAATACAACGAGAATGAGGATTTTTGGGGATTAGCTGGCTTATTGCATGATATTGATTATGAGATGTATCCAGAACAACATTGCCAAAAAGCAATTGAAATACTAAAAGAAATTAATGCCAATAAAGAATTGATACATGCAGTTTGTAGCCATGGATATGGAATTTGCTCTGATGTTATGCCTGAAAATACAATGGAAAAGATACTTTTTGCAACAGATGAATTATCAGGACTAATTTGGGCGACAGCAAAAATGAGACCATCACAAAGTACAAAAGATATGGAATTAAAAAGCTTAAAGAAAAAATATAAAGACAAAAAGTTTGCAGCAGGTTGTTCAAGAGAATTGATTAGTAATGGGGCAAATCAATTAGGTTGGGAATTAGATGAGTTACTACAAAGTACTCTTGAAGCAATGCAAGAAAAAGAAGATGAAATACAAGAAAATGTAGAGCAATATAAGGGGGAATATAGATTTAGGTGAAAGAGAGAAGTTTATGAGAATAGGTGTAGATATTGATGGCGTTATGACCAATATAGAACAGTTTGTTATAAACCATATTAGTAAATACTGTGTTGAGAACAACATTGCTTATCATATTGGTAATAGCAATTATGACTATTGTAAAACATTTAATATTAGCAAAGAAGTAGAAAACGATTTTTGGAAGGAATATTTAGAATATTATGCTATTAAGGAAAAGGCAAGACCTTTTACATCAGAAATAATCCATAAATTGAAAGAAGATGGACATGAAATATATGTTATCACTTCTAGATGGTTGAGCAATAGAAAAGATGAGGTTGGAAAGCGAATGAGAGAAATGGTTAAAAATTGGTTGTATGAGAATAAAATAGTGTATGATAAACTGATTTTTTCAAAAGCTTCCAATGAAAGAAAACAGGAAGAAATCATGGAAAATAAAATCGATTTAATGATTGAAGATAATCCGAATAATATAAATGAACTAAAAGAATTTATTCCTGTAATTTGTTATGATGCAGGATATAATAAAGATTGTATAGAGGATGATAAAATGACTAGATGTTATAGTTGGTATGATATATATAGCAAAGTAAATGATATAAAGTTGTGAATGTAAAGGAGATAAAGTATTTTGGAAAAGATTATTGTTTTAGGTACAGGAGATGCTAGTGCAAAAGAAAATTTTACTGGTAATATCTTTATTCCAAATGACTTAGAGATTATTGACTTGCAATAATTTGATAAATACTAATTTAATGAAAGGATGATATTTATGGGGACATTTGATAAATTTAAAAAGAATGATACAAACAATTGTGCCGAAAATAGTGAGTTAAAACCTGTAGAACTTTTTACTGTTAATGCAATTAAGTTGCCACAGGGCTATAATGTTCCTAATGGTTGTGATATTAATATTTTTTGCAAATATACAAATGAACTAGCTACTTATTTTAATGAAGAATTAATTAGGCAGTTTTTTAAGGAATATCAAAAGAATGTAATTGTTTCTGTTGAAGATGATAAAAGTTTTAAATTTATAAATATTAGTGAGGAGTCTTCTAATTCGGAAATTTCATCTGAATATTGGGATATCTTTGATGACGATTGGAAAAATGAGTATATAGAAGGTTTAGAAAATAATGCAAATGAAATAAATATTATTAACCAATGTAATTCAGTTCTTCTTTTTGATTGCAGAACAAAAGAAGAAGTGATTTTAGTTTTATACTTATCATTATATATGTCAAACTATACTGATAGTATAATAGTATGTGATAATTATAATGGTTTTGATTTTAAACCTTTTAAAAATGAACTTGCAAATATGACAATTAAAAGATAAGTAATTATGATTTGTTTAGAATATTTTTAGAAGAAAAAGATGGGTGTCTTAAAGCATCTCAAAAAGGAGAAAAAATATGTTCAATTTTTCATTTGACAAAAGAATTATATATATCATAATAGCTATTATGGTATTATCAACATTAGCACAATACATTACAAACCCAGGAGCATTATTTGCTCTATTAGTGAGTATACCAGGAGTATTAATAGCTATCACATTCCATGAATTTGCACATGGCTATGCAGCCTACAAACTAGGTGATAATACAGCCAAAAATGAAGGAAGATTAAGTCTAAATCCATTAGACCATTTAGACCCAATCGGTACACTTTTGTTATTATTTGCAGGATTTGGCTGGGGAAAACCAGTCCATGTCAATCCTAGTAACTATACCAGAAAAATGTCCATGGAAAAAGGAGAAGCCATTGTATCAGTAGCAGGACCATTAACAAACATCGTATTAGCCTTTGTATTTGCCTTAATATATGGAGCACTTATCAAATTTGCTGGTACATTTTTACTATCAACCGTTGGAAACATTATTCAACTATTACTAGGAGCAGCTATATCTATCAACATAGGACTAGGAGTATTTAACCTAATACCATTACCACCATTAGACGGATCAAAAATCATTATGCCATTTTTACCATATAATGCAAAACAATGGTTTAGAAACAATGAGCAAATATTCTACATCATATTTGTAGTCATATGGATTACTGGAATAGCAAGCATCATCATATCACCAGTCATCAATGGAGTAACATCAGGAATCATGAATATCCTCCAAATGATATTTGGCTTTTAAAAGAGAGGGGCTTTGGGTGTGTTTTGGGACAGGTATAAGTATAGTTGCCATAGACATAAACTAGCAAATTAACTACTATAGGTATAAATGACAAGCTTATACCTATGGCGAGTTTGTACCTGTCCCAAAGTCGCCATGGAAAAGGAGTGAAAATGAAAAAGCATATTCTAACAATGCGGAATTGAATCGAGTTGTGATGAAACCTCTGTATCCATTGTGAGAAATGGTAGAGAGGTTCTTTCCAATATAATAGATACTCAGATACCAATCCATGAAAAATATGGAGGAGTAGTACCAGAGATAGCTTCGAGGAATCATATTGAGGCTATTTCGAGAGTAACGAAGAAAGCTTTATTAGAAGCAAAGGTAGAGTTTAAGGATATTGATGCTATTACACCAACTTATGGTCCAGGATTAGTGGGAGCCTTATTGGTTGGATTGTCGTATGCGAAAGCTCTAGCATTTGCGAATGAAATTCCTCTTGTAGGAGTGAATCATATTCAAGGACATGTTGCAGCTAATTATATTACCTATCAAGATTTAGAGCCACCTTTTTTGTGTGTCATGATGTCAGGAGGAAATACGCAAATTATTCATGTAAAATCTTATACAGAGTTTGAGGTGTTAGGAAAAACAAGAGATGACGCGATTGGCGAAGCTTTTGATAAAGTGGCTAGAGTAGTAGGACTTGGCTATCCAGGAGGACCAAAGGTGGACAAACTTGCCAAAGAGGGACAAGCAAATATCGAATTACCAAAAACACATTTTGATGAAGATACAATGGATTTTAGTTTTAGTGGGATTAAAACAGCAGTTATTAATTTACATCACAAAAATCCAGATATCAATCAAGCTGATTTGTGTGCTAGTTTTCAAAAAACAGTAACAGAGACATTGATGGAAAATGTAAAAAAGGCGACTCAAAAAACAAAGATAAAAACCATTGCTTTAGCAGGTGGAGTATCTGCTAATTCCTATATGAGAAAGGAATTTTCAGAACTTGAGAAAGAAGGAATAAAAGTATATATGCCAGATTTGAAATTATGCACTGATAATGCAGCTATGATTGCATCAGCTGGCTACTATAATTATATGGCAGGGTATAGAGATGATTTAAACTTAAATGCAGTACCAAACTTGAAATTGTAATTAGGATTTTTGGCATTAATGGATGAAAGAAATCAAGTAATATACTTAATAGAAATGGAGATTATGAATGGCAATTTATACCATAGGAGACCTTCATTTATCTTTCCACGAAAACAAGCCAATGAGTATTTTTGGTGAGAATTGGGAAGGGCATGAAGAAAAAATAAGAAGAGATTGGAATGAAAAAGTAAAAGAAGATGACCTAGTAGTATTACCAGGTGATTTTTCATGGTCAACTTATTTAAAAGATACCTATGAGGACTTTTCTTATTTGAATGCATTGCCAGGAAAAAAGTTATTATTAAAAGGAAACCACGATTATTGGTGGACAACTGTAACTAATATGAGAAGATTTTTGGAAGAGAATAATTTTCATAACATAGATTTTCTTTATAATTCAGCCTATGAATTTGAAAACTTTATCATAGCAGGAACTAGAGGATGGGGACAAAATGAAGAGGGAGAAGACAGGAAACTATTAAAACGAGAAGTGGGAAGATTAGAATTATCCTTGGAGAAAGCCTCTCAATTAAATGAGAACAAGGAAAAAGAAATTATCGTATTTCTTCATTATCCGCCTATCACACATAGTAACATCTTAAATAGTGAAATGAGTGATTTTATCAAAGTGATGAAAAAATATGGTGTGCAAAGATGCTATTATGGACATTTACATAGTAGTTCTATTAAAGAAGCGGTGGAAGGGCAACACTATGAAATAAATTTTAAATTAGTTAGTGCAGATGCCTTAGATTTTAAGTTAGATAAATTGCCATTGGGGACGGATTTTTTTGGCAATAATTTATGATAATTATGAATTTTTAATGATAAAAAATAAAATTACATTCCTTATGTCATATATTTTATTTTTCATGATTAAAAATTTTAATTAAAAAACAGAAAAATTGCCAAAAAGGTTTGTTGCTAATGGCAATTTATCTACATCCCTGAAGGAGAGAAAAATGGATTTAAGTAAAGATGTAAAGTATATTAAAGGAGTAGGACCCAATCGAGTTCAATTACTGAATAAAATAGGAATATTTACTTTAAAAGATTTAATTACCTATTATCCAAGGACTTATGAAGATAGGAGTAAGCCTAAAAACATAGCAGAATGTGCCAATGGTGATGAGGTATTAATTGAAGCAATTGCTTGTGGGAAAGTTTCAGATACTCGATTACGAGGAAAAACGATGCAAAAATTACTTGTGAGAGATGAAACAGGAAGCTGTACTATTACATGGTTTAACCAAAGTTATCTAAAAAATAAATTTCAAGTTGGTGAAAAATATAAATTTTATGGAAAAATAATTAATAATTTGGGAAAGATTAACATGACTTCTCCTGTATTTGATGAAAAGGATAAAAAATTTAATACAGGAAAAATTATTCCTTTATATCCATTAACGTACCAATTATCACAAAATGTATTGAGGAGAATTATAGAAAGTGGTTTGGCAGAAGTAGAAGAAAGGTTAGATGAAACCTTGCCAGATTACTTATTAGAAGAAAATGATTTACAAGGAATTAATGAAGCAATCAAGCATATTCATTTTCCTAATGAGTTTAAAGATTTTAATAAAGCAAGAAAAAGATTAGTTTTTGAGGAGTTATTATCTACACAGCTTGCTTTATTAGAATTGAAAAATAGTTATTTAAAGGAAGAAAAAGGAATTCAATTTAATCAGAACGTGAAAATGTCAGATGTCATGAATCAATTACCATTTAAACTAACTAGAGCACAAATTAGAGTATTAGAAGAAATCGATAACAATATGGAATCAGAAAAATCAATGAACCGACTGCTACAAGGAGATGTTGGCTCTGGAAAGACAGTAGTTGCCATGTGTGCAGCTTACAAAGCTGTAAAATGTGGTTATCAAGTAGCTATTATGGCACCAACAGCTATCCTTGCTACACAACATTTAGAAAATTTTCAGAATATTTTAGAAAAGTTAGGTATCAAGTGTGAGTTATTAATTTCTGGTATTTCGAAAAAGAAAAAAGAAGAATTACTGGAAAGATTAGCAGATGGTGAAATTGATGTTTTAATTGGTACACATGCAATTATAGAAGAAAATGTAGTATTTAAAAATTTAGGATTAGTTGTAACTGATGAACAGCACCGATTTGGGGTGAAGCAAAGAACTAAAATAGCAGAGAAAGGAAAAAATCCAGATGTATTAGTCATGACAGCTACTCCAATACCAAGAACATTGGCATTAATTTTATATGGAGACTTAGATATTTCTATTATTGATGAGTTGCCTCCTAATAGAAAAAAAGTAGAAACTTTTGCGGTTCATAAAAATATGACACAAAGAGTGAATGGTTTTATAGAAAAGCAAATACAAGAAGGACGTCAAGCCTATATTGTTTGTCCATTGGTGGAAGAGAATGAAGAGTTAGATTTGAAATCTGTTGAAAAGTTGTATGAAACTTATCAGAAAGAAGTTTTTCCACAATATAAAGTTGAGTATATTCACGGAAAAATGAGGCCAAAGGAAAAAGACGATATTATGGAGAGATTCAAATTAGGTGAAATTGATATTTTAATATCGACAACTGTAATTGAAGTAGGGGTGGATGTACCAAACTCTAACATCATGGTGATTGAAAATGCAGAGAGGTTTGGATTAGCACAATTGCACCAATTGAGAGGACGAGTTGGAAGGGGAAACTATCAATCTTATTGTGTGTTAAAATATGAAGGGAAAAGTGAAACAGTAAGAGAGAGAATGAAGGTAATGTGCAATACCAATGATGGTTTTGTGATATCAGAAAAAGATTTAGAGTTAAGAGGAGCAGGAGATTTCTTTGGCACGATGCAACATGGATTACCTGAGTTTAAAATTGCTAATTTGTTTGAAGATATGCCAATATTAAAGTCTGTACAAAGTATTGCTATGAAGATATTGCAAGAGGACCCAAAATTCAAGAAAGAAAAGAATAGACTACTGAAAGAATTGATTTGTGATAAATTTATAAAGAGAATTGAGATATAATTACAAAATTTTCTCAATTTTTTGGTTACCCTACATAACGCTAAGAAATATTAAAAATACAGCTGAACGCTACCCGAAAACAGGATCTTTCCCAGCTGTATTTTAAATATTTCTAAAGCTAGTACTTATAGGATTTTGAAGTTAGGTTGACATCATTGGCTGAACAAATGTGTAGTAGTATAGCAGATTTATTACAACATGGAATCTTAAGGGATAGCTTTATTCCAAGTAGAGAGCAAAGAGAATAAAAAGCAATATTAGCAGTAGCAAATTCTATATTGATAGGAATTTAAAATTCATAATTAAATTTAGGTAATTGATATAGCAAGTAGCAAAAGGGCTAAGAGGATTCGATTTTAGAATCCCTCTTGACTTTTTTTATAAAAGAGATTAAGATATACATAGTAAATAAAAGGATGTTGATGATATGTTACAAGTTATTATAAAATTGGTTTCAGTATTGATGGTATTAGTAGGAGTTATTATGATATATGATGCTAGGATTTTAACGAGAAAATTTTTTGGATTTGGTGACCAAAATGAGGCATCTAATGGGTTAAAGATTTTAGGTTTTATTTTGGCAATTTTAGGAGGATTAATACTATTTTTTAATTTATAATTAATTTGAAAATTGATAATTGAATGTTACTATTTACACTAAATTTATTTAAGCTGTGAATTGTAACCATTAAATATTGGTCGAAAGATTAATTGTGAAAAAATACTTGACAGTGAAATGATTAATGTGATATTATATTACTTGTAGATAAATATGCGGATGTGGCGGAACTGGTAGACGCGCTGGTCTTAGGAACCAGTGTCAACGACGTGGGGGTTCGAGTCCCTTCATCCGCACCAAATAAGGTTTTCGAACTTTATGAGAAATTGAATATGCAGAAAATTTGATTATTTTTCTAACAGATTTGATAAAATTTTCTAACACTTTGTAGATTAGTTGTTGTTGATTATGCGGTCACGATAACTTTTTCGATTTCTTGGAATTGATTTGTTCTGTCCATATCTTCATAGATATTATTCAAAGTATCTTCTTTCATCTCATAAATTTCATTTTCATTATAGTTAGTTAAAATAAATTGGAATTTAGCCATTAATACTTGTGCAGAAACTTCTTTATTTGTTTCATCCAAATGAGTATAAATCATAGTAGTTTGAATATTAGAATGTCCTAGCCATATTTGAATGTCTTTAACTGGTACTTTGTTTTGTATTAGTAATGTTGCACAAGAGTGTCTTAAATCGTGTAAACGTATTCGTTTTAACTCATTATCTTCTAGTATTTTTGAAAATGTATGACTTAAATAGCCAGGTTTCATAAGTTCGCCGGCATTAAACATACATAATCTTTATAGTCATTGTTATAGGTATTACCAAATATCTTTTTATATTCTGCATACATTTTTTTATATTCTAATAATAAATCTTCTATAAAATTAAATAATGGTAAAGTTCTTAAGATGACTGCGATTTCGTTTTATCTTAAAAAACAAATTGTGTTTTACCATTTATTTTAAATCTTTGAACAGTGTGTCTTATTGTAATTGTTTTTCTTGTAAAATCAATAGCACCCCATTTTAAACCCAAAACTTCCTCACGTCTTAACCCATAAACTGATGCAAGTATTATTTCAAGCCTAATAGTTGTATCTTTTACAACTTCAAATAGATGCAATAATTCATCGTGTTTATAAAAATTACCTATATATTGGTCAGATTTAATAGGTTTTAGGTTATTAATAAAATTATATTCAAACAATTCTTGTTCAACTGCTCTTGCAAATACACAAGATAAAATAGACCTATGATGCTTGACTGTGTTTGGTTTTAATCCTTCACTAAAAAGATGTTCAATATAATTGTAAATATCAGCAAGTGAAACATCTCTTAAAAGTATTTCTTCATTTTCGAAATAGGAAATCATTCTACCATTAACGTGGTCATAATAACCTTTATATGTACTTTTAGCAACTTGATTTTTGACAGAGTTTAGCCACTCTTTAATATAATCGCTAAACAACTGATGTGTTGTACCAAGCAGATAAACATTTGGTAATAATTAGTTCTTCTTTACTTGATAAAGTTTGATTACTTAACCTAAGTTGTTCTACTTTATTATCTTTATTAGTTTGTACCAATAGAGATAACGATGTAGTTTTGCTTTGATTTTGTTCTTCTAATAATTGTTCGGCTGTTTTCTTGTTGTCTATGTAAGAATTTTTATCATAGATCATACGAATATCTGAAAGTAACTTTTCAGCTTTCATTTGATTTACTTTTTTACCATCAGCTATAACGGCCGTTGGAATCCATTTTTGATTTCTTTTATTATTTGGATACACATTTAAGACAACATAATAAACTTGCCCTTTTATTTGTAAGCTACCCGTTACCATGTTCCTCCTTTCCGTATAACAGTTTACTTACCTATAGCTTTTTTATTATATCATAAGTTTTAAATTATGATAACCTTTATATTTTTATGTATCATTCATTATAGGTCAGTTTTTTCATCTAGTAAGTATTGAATAATACAAGATTTTGGAATTTTATATTCTCTACCTATTTTCATAGATTTAATTTTTCCTTGTTTTAGTAGTTTATAGGCAAGAGTAACACCAATACCACCAAGCATTTTTCTCATTTGTTCAATATTTACAAGGTCTGGATAGTTAGTAAACATTATACTGTAGTTTTCTTTTACATTTTCACTCATATTTTTTCACCTCCTCAATTAAAAAATAGACTTAAATGTTTAAGTCATAATAATATTAGTATTTAATTCTTAATGGCATATCATTTGAATATACCATGTCATCTTTTCGTTCAAATCTTTTCTTTTGAGTGTTATAACAATAAGCACTTGAACAACTTTTTCTAATAGCAACTTTAGAGACAGGACTAAAATAAGAAAGTTCTATTGATGCTTCTCGATGTAGTTTTTCCATAATTGCTTTTTCTTCCATTCGTTTTTTATTTCTTTTTTTTCCTCATAATTTCTTTTGCTTGTTCATTGTGTTTTTTGATATTTTCTTCTTTTCTGTTAGCTTTTTCTTGTTGATATAGGGGAGATTTAGACAAAATCCTACTAATCTGACTAATAGATAAATCTATTTTTTTACTAATTTCTGATATAGTTAATTTATCTTTAAAATACAAATTATAGATTAATTCATTTCGTTCTAAATTCATCTTTTTCAATAATCATCAGCTCCTAAAGTTATAATGCAAAAATTTGCTAACATTTTTTTAATATAGAAAACTTTATATAAAGACTTGAAAAAAGTATTTATATCATGTATACTAATATTGACAATAAACAAAAAATAATAATATTGTCCGTTGACAATTTAACTTATATCATATTATTGTCACAACTGTCAATAGTTTTTATAAAAAATAAAGATTTTTTTGGAGGAAAAATGGAAACAAAAAATGAAATAGAATTATACATGAATGAAAACCTAAAAGAAGAACAGATAAGAGTACCTATGTTAGATTTTGAAATGAATGAAGAAGGGGATTATCAATATACTACAAAAGTGTATGAACAACCTAATAAAATAGGAAGTATAGTTTTAGATTTCATACAACAGGAATTAAAAGAAATGTCTTGTTTTATTTTTAGGTTTTATGGATTTCAAACATTACTAACAGAAAAAGAAAGAAAAGAAATATTAGCTTTAAATCCGAATGAGAACAAAGAATTAAACAATAAAATAGATAAACTATCTAATAAGTACCAAAAAGAATTTGAGAGCTATAAAAGGCAGATAATCGATATTATAGAATACTGTTTATTTAATGAAAAAAAAGAATTAGAGGATTTAAATCCATTAGAAAAGTTACATTTATTTATCAATACTAAAAATATAGAAGAATATCCAATTTTAAACCACAATGAATTTAGGAAAGTGATAAAATTAAATAAATCTACTTTTAAAATGACAGAAAAGGAACTAATACAAACTATAAAAGATAAAGACAGTAACAGATATGGCGTTCAAGAAATTTATGAGATAGATAATTTTTATAACCTATTATTTTTGGAATTATACTTTATACTGCAAGAAAAAACATATCTTAAAAAGTGTAAAAATTGTGGCAAATACTTTTTAACAACTAATTCAGCAGTTATCTATTGTGATAATAGGTTTGAAGATAATAAAACTTGTAGAGAAATTGGAGCAAGTAAAGTGTTTACTAAAAACCTTGAAAAAGATGAAGCTTATAATTTGTATCGAAAAGTGTATAAGAAAAAACAAGCATTAGCTAAGTCAAAAGGTGGAAGTTTTGAGATTGAGTATAATAGATTTAAACATCAGGGAAAAGATAAGAAAAATGCTTATAAGTTAAAAGAGATTACAAAAGAGGAATTTGTTAAATGGCTTAATAATCAATAAGAAAAATTTTATAGTAAAAACATATTATTTAGATTGTGGAAACCATAGTTAAAAATAATATGTTTTTACTTTTTAATTATTGAAAAAATATTAATTTACGATATTAATTGAGTAAGAAGAATAATACAAAGTGTATTTAAACACTACTTTACATATCAAACATAATATTGTATAACTCAATAGAATATTAGAGAAAGAAGGTTTTGAAAAATGGATAAAATAGGTGTTATACATGGTAGATTTCAATTATTACATAATGACCATATGAAATATTTATTAGCAGGAAAACAGAGATGTGAACATTTAATTATAGGAATTTGTAATCCAGAGGTAGATTTAACTAAATATACTGCGGCTAATCCTCATAGGTCAAAGAGAAGTTCCAATCCACTTACTTATTTTGAAAGAATGGAATGTATTAAATATTCAATGATGGAAGCGGGAGTAAAACAAGAAGAATTTGATATTGTTCCATTTCCAATTAATTTTCCAGATAAAATTTTTAATTATGCACCTTTAGATGCAAAATATTATATGACAATCTATGATGAATGGGGAGAAGAGAAACTAAAATCGTTACAAAATGATTTAAAATTAGATGTTGAAGTTTTATGGAGAGTTACATTAGAAAACAAAGGAATCAGTGCCTCTGATATTATAAAATGTATTCAGGAAGGAAAAGAATGGAAACAATTTGTTCCTAATTTTGTTTATAATTATATTATAGAACATAAATTAGATAAAAGAATAAAAAGTTTTCTAGATGAAGAAAGTAAGTAAAAGAAGGTAATAGTATGAAAATTTATATGATTATATTAGATGGTGCAGCAGACAGAAAGATAGAAATGCTTGAGAATAAAACTCCACTGCAAGTTTCCAATACACCAGCATTAGATGTATTAGTGAAAAAAGGCACACAAACTTTAGTAACTGTGATAGATGAAAATATAACGCCAGAGTCTGATTCGGGAAGTATGGCGTTACTTTCTTATGACCCCAAAATTTATTATCCAGGTAGAGGAACTTTAGAAGGTTTGGGAACTGGTTTTATTCCAAAAGGATATAACTATGTAGCTTTTAGAATCAATTTTGCATCTTATGATGAAAAATTAGGAACATTAGATAGAAGAACTGATAGTGTAAAGTAATCTATGAAAAAATGAAATATGGAAATAATTTCCATAAAT
>CASDJM010000050.1 GCA_949280815.1 uncultured Clostridia bacterium
CTTGAATCACTTTTTTTCTATATTTTTTGTTTCACATCAATTGTAACACTACATATTTAGATTTTTTTCTAAATACTTGTTTTAGAAAAATTTCCAAAAGTACAAGCATTATCCAAAAACTTCGATGAAATAAAAGAAGTTAAATCTAAAAAAGTATATTTCCAAGAATGAATCTCCTTGGAAACAAAAACTATTTGAATCCTTCTTAGAAAAACAAGAACATCGTTTTGAAATGATTTCTTAAATTAAAAAATTTAGCACTAATTTTTAATTTAAATTAGTGCTAATATTTAAAAATTTTCGGGACATTTTCAAAAATGATTGCCAGAATAAAATTTAATTTTTTCATCATAATACCATGTTGCAACTTGCGTTAAATTTAAATCTTTTGATTCGCATTCTTTCATGATATCTAATATAATTTCAGGAATATTCTTTTCGATTATGGTATCTATTTTCTCAAACTTCTTCTTCATAGGTTCTAATTTCGAAAAATCAATTTTCTCATCTTTTTCTGACAACTTTAAATCTTCTGCCATCTTTTCTTGTATTTTTAAAGCATCTGTCATAATCAGTTTATAAATATTTTTTACCAAATCACTATCAACTCCACTTTTTTCAGCAAATTCCTCAATTCCTTTATAAATTTCATTCTCTCGATTCCCTTGAAAAAGTGGCATCTTATTTTTTACCTTTATAGTGGCTACAATTGGTATTAATGACATTCTTAATGTTATCATAGTTTTAATCATGTCATCAAAATAATCTAATTTTTTTCTTACTAAATCTAATTCCATAACAAATTCTCCTTTGCATATCATATTTTAATTTACATATGTTTTTTTATCTATAACATTTCCGTCCATATCTTTTAGAATCAATTCTGTATCATCGATGATTAAATAACTATGTTTTGTATTATTTTTAGGCAATGATATAGAACCTGGATTTACAAATATCATTCCATATTGTTCTTCTATAAAACCTGTATGAAAATGTCCATAAACAACCACTTTTCCAACTGGTGGGATATAATCCATATTGTATTTATGACCATGGCTAAAGAAAAAATCTATCCCATTTATCTTTAATTGAATATAATCCTTAAATTCAAATTCAGATATCATTTCATCTACTTCTGCATCACAGTTTCCTTTTGTACATAAAACAATATCTTTATATTGATTTAATATTTGGGCAACCTCCTTTGGATTGTATTCTTCTGTTAAATCATTTCTTGGTCCATGATAGTATAAATCTCCTAATAAAATTATTTTATCTGGATTTTCTTTTCTGTATATTTCTTCTATTTTTTTTGCATAAAAACTTGAACCATGTATATCTGATATTACTAAATATTTCATTTTTAATCCTTTCCCCTTAATACTCTTAAGGCATTTATAATCGCAATAACAGAAACGCCCACATCTGCAAACACAGCTTCCCACATAGTAGAAAGTCCAAATGCACTTAAAACCAGCACAAGTACCTTGATAAAAATAGCAAAAACTATATTTTCTTTCACAATTCTCATGGTTCTCTTTGACAAATGAAGTGCATTTACTATTTTAGAAGGTTCATCTGTCATCAGTACAACATCTGCTGCTTCTATTGCGGCATCTGAACCCAAACCTCCCATTGCTATTCCTATATCAGAAATAGCTAAAACTGGAGCATCGTTGATACCATCTCCAACAAAAGCAAGTTTACCTTTTTCACTCTTTTCTTTTAATAAGCTTTCTACTTTTTCTACCTTGCCATCTGGCAATAGCTCTGTATAAACTTGATCCAATCCTAATTTTTCAGCGACATCTTCACCAACATCTTTTCGGTCACCTGTTAACATGACGATTTGTTTGATATTATTTTTCTTTAAATCATGTATTGCTTTTTTAGCATTTTCTTTTATTTTATCTGCAATTACGATATATCCTGCATATTTTCCTTCAATTGCCACATATAAGATAGTTCCTATCTCATCGCATTTAGTAAAATTGATTTGTTTTTCCTTCATCAATTTTTCATTTCCTACTAACACATCTTGTTCGCCAATTCTAGCAACAATTCCACGTCCTGATAATTCTTCTATTTTTATGATTTGTTTTTCATCAATTTCTTTCGCATATGCCTTTTTGATTGATAAAGAAATTGGATGATTGGAATAATTTTCACTATAAGCTACTATTTTTAATAATTCCTCTTGGCTTATATCAATTGCTTCTATTTTTTGGACTTCAAAAACGCCTTCTGTTAATGTCCCTGTCTTATCAAATACCATGATTTCTGTATTGGCTAATTGTTCTAAATAGTTACTTCCTTTTATTAAAATCCCCATTTTAGATGCCCCACCAATTCCTCCAAAGAAACTTAATGGGATGGAAATAACCAATGCACAAGGACAAGATACGACAAGAAATGACAATGCTCGATATAACCAATCTGAAAATGCCCAATCCTTTATGATAAGTGGTGGTATGATAGCAAGAATTACTGCAATAATAACCACTATTGGTGTATAGTATTGGGCAAATTTGGTAATAAAGTTTTCTGATTTTGATTTTTTGCTACTTGCATTTTCAACTAAATCTAATATTTTACTTACTGTTGATTCTCCATATTTTTTTGTTACTTCTATTTTTATCACACCATTTAAGTTTATGGAACCACTTAATACTTCTTCTCCTTCTGCTACTTCTCGTGGCAAGCTCTCGCCTGTTAGGGCTTTTGTATCAAGACTTGACTTTCCCTCTTTTATATAGCCATCTAATGGAACTTTTTCTCCTGGTCTTACAATCATGATTTCTCCAATTTTCACATCATCTGGATCTACTTTTTGGGATTTACCATCTCTTTCAACATTTGCAAAATCTGGTCTAATATCCATTAAACTTGAAATGGATTTTCTCGATTTATCAACTGCATAACTTTGGAATAATTCGCCTACTTGGTAAAATAACATAACACAGGTCGCTTCTGGAAATTCTCCAATTGCAAATGCTCCAATTGTTGCAACTGTCATTAAGAAATTTTCGTCAAAAACTTTTCCTTTCATAATATTTCTGATGGCTTTTCTTACAATTTCAAATCCAACAATGATATAAGATACAATATATATGATAGGATTTATCCATTGGTTATTAAAATTTATGATAAGTGTTATCAAAAACAAAATCAATGCTATGATAATCTTAATTCCCTTTTTCTTCACAAATAATCACTTCTTTCCTCAATTAAAGTAGTCTTTACATGCTGACAGCTTAAGGTTTATCTAGTATTTTTGTAACACCGCGTAAGCAACCAAACAAGCCTTTGGCAAGTAGCATTGGAGCAACCTACACAAATTTTCAAACAATAGATTGCGACACACAAGGTGTAAAAAAATAATAGATAAACCTTAAGTATCAGCATTGCCTAGACTTCTTGTATTGTTACATCTGGTTCTTCTTTTTTAATCACTTTTTTTACTTTTTGCATGATTTCTTCTTTTCTTGCTTCATCATATTCCAATTCCATTTTTTCTGTCATAAAACTGATACTAACACTTTCTATTCCTTCTATTTTTTGTATGGCTCTTTCTAATTGACTTGCACAATTGGCACAATCTAATCCTTTTATTTTAAATTTACTTTTCATATTCATTTACCTCCTACTTTTTATGTTCAATATGTTCGACACCTATTTCAAAAACCTCTTTTACGTGGTTATCATCTAACATATAAAAAACTTCTTTTCCCGATTTTCTACATTTAACAATTCCACTTCTTCTTAACGTTCCCAATTGATGTGAAATGGATGATTTGCTCATTCCCAAAACATTAGCAATATCGCATACACACATCTCGTTTTGATCTAACGCAAATAAAATTTTTACTCTTGTAGTATCTCCTAAAATTTTAAAGAATTCTGCAAGTTTATTGAATGTGTCTTCTTCTGCCATATTTTTGATTGTTCTATCTACCACATCTTGATGAATGACACTACAATCACATATAAATTCATTTCTAGACATTTGTGACCTCCTTGCTTTCTTTTGTTTTTGATATGATAGTTGAGTAATTATTCAACTCTATCTACATTATATGTGAATATCTATTCAACTGTCAATAGTTTTTATAAAAAATCAAAAAAATATAAAATCTATCTTTGGTTATTGTCACATTAACTTTTAGTTTTAGCTTATTCTCTATAAATTTAGTTATTGAGGTCATTTACTCTATTTACTGCTTTTTCACTTTTCACTAAAATTATTGTATCATCTGCATACCTTGCAAAATGTAAATTTCTTGCTTCTAATTCCTTGTCTAATAAATTGAGCATAATGTTTAATAATAAGGGTGACATCGGTCCTCCTTGTGGTGTCCCAATTATAGTTTCTTCATAGTTACCTTTTACCATTACTCCCGCTTTTAGAAATTTATTGACTAATGAATACAATAGTAGCTTTATTTCCTTTTATGTACTCTGCTGTCTCATCGATTGATAAATCATCAATTCCTCTCGTTCCCTTATTTGCTTTAACATTTTTAAAAGCTTTGTTTAAATTGTCTCGGTCAAGTATTTTCGTAATAATATTCTTTTTCATAGTTTGTCTACTCCCTTTCTTTTCGTTGTAGGATTCTTTAACTGTTGAGCTTTAGCGATTACAGATAAAGTATACTGTGTAGAACTTCCCTACAATATAAAAATAGCTTCGAACTTATTTCTAAATTCAAAGCATAATTATTTAACAATTTCTTGTATATTTTTATATAGGGAATTATAATTTTTGTATTTCTTCTTTTTTTGCCATTTCCAATTTTTCCTCTCTCCTCGCAATTAGCCATAACCATTGTTCTAACTTAGTATTGGCTTCTGGATTTTTCTTTACAAACTTTGGAATTTCTATAAAATGCATTTCCAAATCTTGTGTTGCTATTTCGTCTTCTCTTTGATATCCCATATCTATAAATTCATTTTCCTTATTTAGTCAATATTTTTTTATTCCAACTTTTGTTCCAAAAGGTGTTAAAGATAATTTAGCAATTTTAAAAAATTGCAGCCCAAATGGAATACCTACTATCGTTATACACCATATACAACCAAATAAAAGATTCTCTACTGCCATCGGAATACCAAAAAAAATAATCCATATTATATTAGCAAATAGCGATGGTACTCCTCCACCATACTCTATTTCCTTGCCAAATGGTGCAAATGATAAAGTTGCAAATTTAAAGCATTGTATTCCATAAGGGATTCCTATTATTGTAATACACCAAATAAGACCTGATATGCACCAAAACAATCCACTTAAAAATCCGCCAAAGATAAACCATAATATATTACCTAAAATACTCATAAATATCTCCTATACTTTTTATATTAAACAATTTTTCCATCTTTTAAATAAATAATTCTATCGCCATATTTTGCCGTTTCTTCTGAATGAGTAACTTGCAGTATTGTAATATTTTTTTCTTTATTTATCTTTTTAAATAGCTCCATTATATCTTTTCCTGATTTACTATCTAAATTACCAGTTGCTTCATCTGCAAGAATTATTTTTGGATTTAATATTACAGCCCTTGCTATTGCAACTCTTTGTTGTTGTCCGCCAGATAATTGATTGGGAAGTGATTTTCTCTTCTCAGTTAGTCCTACAATATCTAATATTTCGCTTAACTGTTTTTCAAAATCTTTTCTTTTTAATCCTTCCATAATTACAGGAAGAATAATATTTTCTTCTACTGTTAAATTTTGCACTAAATTATAGAATTGAAATATAAAACCTATTTTTTTTCTCCTTAGTTTAGATATTTTAGAATCTTTCATTTTATTGATATCTTTACCATCAATCTCTATCGTTCCTGAAGTAGGTTTATCCAATCCTCCTACTAAATATAATAAAGTCGATTTACCACTCCCACTTGCTCCCATTAAAGAAACAAATTCTCCTTGTTTTATCCTTAAATTAATATTATCTAATACAGATATTTTATTATTTTGAAAACTTTTATATACATTTTCTACATTAACTATATTTTCCATTTTTATTCTCATTCCTTTTTCCTTATTCATATTTAATTTCTTTTACCAAATCCATCTTTCTCATCTTTACTATTGGTACTATTGTTTGAAGTATGGTTAATAGCAATATAATTATTAATAATACGATTACCCCTTTCGTTTCGAAAACCATATTTACAAACATAGACATTCCATTTATAGTTTTTTGCATATATACTTTTAAAATAATACTTAAACTAATTCCGCTAATAGCAGAAATTATAAAGGAAATAATGTTTTCTTCTAGTACCATCTTATAAAGTTGTATTTTGGTCATACAAGTAGAATTTAAAACAGCAAAACCTTTCTTTCTTTGCATAAATGCAACTAACCCATTATTAATTAATCCAACCATTGCAAGTGCAATTCCTAAAAATAATACTACATATACAATATTCATTATTTGCTGTGTACTTTCTTTATCAGATCCAATCCATTCTTGATAGGATTGTATCGTTACATGATTTTCTTTTATTTCATTTTTTAGTTTTTCTTTCATAACATCATCTGATAAACTAGCTCTTATTAAAATGGTCTTATAATTATTTTTAAAAAGCTTATTATATTCATTTTTAGAAATCATACCCACACTTCTAATTGATGTCGTATCAGTAGAATCAATATATCCCTTTATGGTAAAATAATAATCCTCATCAAAGTATTGTTCTCCATTAATTTTTATTTTGTCTCCCAACTTATAACCATTTTTTATACAAAATGCTTCATCTAATAAAATTTCATCATCTTTTAAATCATTTGCTTCTTCTTTCTTAAATTTTATGCCATCATATAATCTAAATATTGTATCATCTTGACTATCATATCCAAAAAACGCAAAAATTTTCTCTTCATCATTTATTTCAAAATATCCCATATTAATATAATAAAAGGCCTTCTCTTCCACCCCATCTACATCATCTAAATATTTATAATTTTCTTCTTCTCCTGATAAATTGCTTATTCTTATTGTATAATGAGTAACCCTATCGAATCCGTCATAAGTATTTGATGTTGTTTGTGCAATGTTATAAAACATTGTTGTCATCGCTATTATGATAAATAGAAGTGTTGTACTTGAAACTGCTATTTTATTAGCTGCTACATTTTTAGAAGCTAAAAAGCTAGTTTTTCGATTCTTTAATAGGAAAGATAATATTTTTGAAACGATTTTTATCATTAATGGTATCACCATTACAAATCCAATAACTATCAAAACAACTGGTAATAATCCCATTATAAAATCATATTTATTGTTTATAAAATAAATTACAATTGATAAGATTATAAAGATAAAACCAATTACAATCTTTCTTTTCTTTATAATATATTTAGTATCTTGTGTATCAAATATTATCTGTCTAATAGCCTTATTTTTACTTTTTCTCAATTCCACAAATGTAATACTAATTTGAATTAACACAGCAAATAACACAACAATTAGTACATAGATTGGCTTAATACTTGCATTACTTGTTAATTCCATATCGCCTACTGATATAAATGAATTTGTTATAGGACCGAATCAGTATATTGGCAATTACAATTCCAATTATACTACTTATCATTGCATAAACAATATTTTCCAAATATAGCAACAGATTCGTCATTTTCCTACTTGCACCAATACTTCTAAATGTTCCAATAACAGATATTCTTTCCTCTAATACTAATTTCAAAATAGAATTTATGATATAAAATGCTATTAAAGTTGTAATTATTAACATTATTATCATTAGACCATTTATTTGAGTTAAAGCGTCTACTAAACTTGCTTTTACTGTTACAACACTAAAATCTTTATCTATCTTCTTTAAATCGTCTTTTGCTGATTCTATATTATCATCTAAAACATCAATATATACACCCATTATATATGTTTTATTCCTGTCTAACATTGCTTTTTCGTAGTCATCACTATTCTCATACATAATTTTATTAGCAGTATCTATGGAAACTAAGTATATTGGTTCTTCCTCTGTTTCTCCTACAAACATTCCATATACTTCTACTATTTCTACTACCTTTAATTCTGTATTTAAGACTTTTATCTTATCGTTTAATTTTATATTTTTATAATCTGCAATTTTTTTTGAGATGATTACTTCATCCTTATCTAAATTGGATGTTTTTTCAGCTTTTATCATTTTGTTTTTTTGTAAATCTTCAATATTTACTCCTATTATATTGCTTTTGTCTTTTGCAATCATCAAATATGGTACAGATTTATAATTGTCTGAAAATTTTTCTATTTCATTTTTTTCAAATGGTACGTCCTTTGTTAATAGAATATCAGATGTTCCAGATGTTTTCATTAGAAATTCTGTATATTTCTCCAAAATATTATCTTTTAATGTTAAGCATAATGTTAATACTACTACTGATAAAGTTAAGGATATTATTATCAATAAACTCCTTAATTTTTTTTCTTTCATATTTTTTAATATGTATTTTAATATAATTGACATCTTTTTCCCCTTTTATTTTCCTACCTTAATATTTCCGCAATCACACTCGATTTTTAACGTAACATTTGAATTTCTATTACTACCATTTATTGTAGCATTTCCTAAATCCACACTACTATCGATATAGATATCATTTATCTCGCTGATATCCACATTTCCTAAATCAGCTTTTATTTTAGAATTTTCTTGAATGGAGAGTTTCGTAATTTCTACACTTCCAGAATCGACATCGATATCACATTTGTTTAATATTTCCTTTATTACTACTTTTCCCATATCACAATTAATCTTAGCGTTTTTAATTTTATCAATTTCTACATTTCCTGCATCACAATCAATATCCAATGTAGCATTTTCTAAATTGCTAAGCTCGCAATTTCCCATATCATTTTTGATTTTAATTTCATTACGATAACTTGAAGGAATGTATACAATAATATCATTTTTGACATTTCCAAAACTGAAAAATATAAATCTTTTTTGCCCAGTATAATCAATTACCAATTTATGATTATTTAAATCAACTCTTATATCTTCCTCATTTTCTCCATAAGCAACTACTTGGATTTTATCATTTGTTGTTTCTTCCAAAATAATATTTCCTGCATCTTGCTTGATATCTATATTTTCTATCTCCTCTAATTTGAATTCTTTGTCACAAATCACCTTACTATTTTTCGCTTCCCTACTCATGAAAGCAATTTTTCCGCCACACAGATACGTTACTAAAAACATAACTAAACAAAATATGATAACTGATAGTAAAATAAGTGAAACAATAATTGGTGCTTTATTACTCATCTTCTTCGTCTCCTTTTAACATAAATATTAGTTTAACTGCTTGACATATTAAACCATCAATTATAAATATAATCCAAGTGATATGCCAAGCCATCGTGGTAAAACTTACAATAAAGTAAATTGCCACACAAATAGAACCAATGATTCCATTAATTTGCTTGATTACTTTTTCTTGCTTCTTTTCTTCTTTTGTTTTTTCAAATTTTGGCATTGACATATAATTTTTAATCATTCTAGTAGTCGCCCATCCTATTAATAACAAAAATACGGAAGTTGCTACTATGGGATTGGCATGTTGCACTGGAATGGCAATCATAAGAAATGCTATCGCTACAATATAAATGAAAATAGAACTACTTACTACTTTTGCTGATTTTTCTTTTACCTCTTGTTTTGTTAATACTTTTTCTTCGTTGTTTTCTTGCTCTTCTTGAACTTCTTCTGGCTTTTTACCTGTCAATAATTCTTCTACACCAATTTCAAATAGCTCACATAATGGAACTATTTTGTCAAAATCTGGCGTACTTTGATTGGTTTCCCATTTTGAAATGGTTTGTCTTGTCACTTTTAATTTTTCTGCTACCTCGTCTTGTGTTAAATTTTTGGATTTTCTTAATGCATATAATCTTTCTCCTAAATCCATTTTATTTCCCCCTCTCTATGTTTTAAAATTATAGCTGTTTTTTTCGTTGCTTTCTATCAATTTGGGTTGGAACTTTGTCAACTGATTTTAACATTGTAGTGTTTTCAAGTGTTTCAAGCATCTATTGATATGTTTTTTGTGAATCATAATCTCTTAATATAAAATGATTGTACTATCATTTATGAAGTATAACCCCTATTTTCTTAGCAGTTTCAATATTTTGTTCTGTATCTTCTATGAATAGAATATTTTCTGGCTTTATTCCACATTTATTCTGTACTATTTCATATATTTTTTGATTTGGTTTTCTTTCTTCCCTTTAAATGAAGGCCAGACATAATCAAATTTCTCTAAATTACTTGATTTTGGACTTTTACTCCAATAAATAACTTTCATTCCTAAATTGTCACAAAGTTCTGCCACTCTTATACCAATAGTTCATAATCCAATAATCCAACTGTTTTATGCACATTTTTTCGCTTTTTATAGGCAAAAAAGCAAATAATAGCTAATTATTTGCTCCCATTGATAGCATTTCATCATAAATTTTATGAATATGCTTTTCCTCTTTATACTTATTTTCCATTGGGCACATTCCCGTTTTATCATTATTTTGAACATAATTGGTCAAATTTTTATACTCATATTTCACATGATTTTGTTCTAGTACAGGAATTGCATATTGACTCATAACATCTGCATAAATTTCTTTCACACCTGCTACTGTTAAAATAGAACCTGCTACCTTTCCAATCACTTTATCAGCAATAACAGCTCCTTGTAGAGCCGTTCTATCTTGTTGCAATATTTCCTTAATATCTTTAATTCGATTTTGATAATAAGCTTTACACACACCATTTGCATACAAAACAACTAAACTAGCATTTGTTTCATACAATTTTTCTTTTACCATTTCTAAATTAGTCATTTTTCAAATTTAACCTTTCATTCATTACTTTAGTGATAAATGGAACACATACTAATTGAATTGCAATTCCTGGTAATCCAGCTTTTATACTTTCCATTACTGAAATCCCATAAGTTTGTAATCCCATCCAGTTAATCGCAACAAATAGCACTCCTGCATATAAAATTCTTCCTAAAACAATCGTTGCTATTAATGATACATAAGAATTAAATTTTTTATTTAATACACTTACTAGAATAGCATATATCAAAAGTTCTATTAACATATATGGTAATCTAGCTAAACTTGGCATACCTGTCAATAAATAACTAAATACAATTGAACTCCCTGCTACAACACTACTACTGATAGCTCCAAATGTTAAGGCTGCCATTAAAACGGCGAAATGCATTGGTAAAAAGATTGCTCCTGCTGAGTTTCCTGCTAACACATGGAATACTCTAGGTAAGGCAATTCCTATTCCACTTAACAAAATAGTTCCTATGATATATTTTGCCTTTTTACTTGAAAATATTTCTGATAAACTTTTTTGTTTCCTCATGGTTTCTACTTTTTCCATCATAATAAATTCCTCCTTCTATTCATCAATGTTAATCAATTCATATTCTCTGGTTCCAAAGCCAAGTTCAGCAGCTGCTTCTATGGTATGAACTCCATTTTTACTTTCTACCCTTTCGATAAAGTGGTCTCTTCCTGAATCTTCAGAAGCATAGACTAAATCGATACCGGCTTGGTCAATCGCAATTGGGTCTAAACTAGCTAAAATGCCAATATCTTTTATACATGGATCTTCTGCCACAGCGCAACAGTCACAGTCAACTGACATATTACACATCACATTGATATAGGCAATTTTGTTTTCAAAATGCTTTGCTACTGCTGATGCTGAATCTGCCATTGCTTCCAAAAATTTATTTTGATCAACTCGAAACATATCTTCAAATGTTCCATCTTCTTTTCCGATACAATGGATATAGCTTTTTCCATGTCCTGATGCCACACCAATGGATAATTGTTTCAAAGCTCCGCCATATCCTCCCATTGGATGTCCTTTAAAATGTGATAACACTAACATAGAATCATAGTTATCAATATCTTTTCCTACATAATCCTTTTGAATTACTTTACCATTTGGTATTTCTAATACTTTGTCTGGTCCTTCACCATCCATAATGTCTACCTCAAAGTATTTGCTCCACCCATGTTCTTCCATTAATTTTTCATGTCTTTGCGTTGTATTTCTTGCTCCGTCATAAGCAGTATTACATTCTACTACAGTTCCGTTTACTCTTTCAATCATTGGTTTTACAAATTCAGGTCTTAAATAATTTTGATTTCCTTTTTCTCCCGAATGTAACTTAACTGCTACTTTCCCTTGTAAGTCTATTCCTAGCACTTCATACATTTTCACAACACTTTCTGGCGTAATCTCCTTTGTAAAATAAACTTTTGCTTTTTCCATAAGTACCTCCCTTGACAAATTATTTTTTTCATAATATATATATTATATATCACCTCAACCTTGGTCGAAGTCAAGACATTTTTTGTTTTTAATCTTTAGGTGGAAATAATATTCTTTTATACGCTGTATCAGCTAAATAAACAGCACCTAAAGGATTATGAGCTAAAATCCATGATACGTAAAAACTTTGTCAATAATTTTAGCTTCATTTGCTAATGCACTACAAAAAGCAAGACCAAGTTTTTTATATCCACACTGATTTGCAAAATCCATAGTCTCTTCAATTATAATCAATATTGCTAATTTTGCTTATTTACACAAATCTTTTGTCTGTATTTTATATTGTTTTCCATATATTGTATTTGTGTTGCTAATAGCACATTCTTTTACATTGTCTTCTTGTGCAATTTTCATTTTCATTACTGCAATTTTGATTTCTTTGTTGTTTTCTTGTACCATCACAATTTTGATTGGTACAATTATTATTTGTGTATTTTTCTGTCGTAATGCAATTTTCTTTCATACAGTTCTCGTTATATATACAATTATTATTGCAATTAACATTATTTCTTCTTAAATCTTTTTGCATACTTGAATTAGCTAATACTACACTAGATAATATAACTATTGCTAAAACAACTCCTAATATTATTTTCTTTATCATAAACTCACCTCACTTTTCATATTTACTTTACTATAATTTATACTAAAATATGTCTAAATACATAAATTACACTCCTAAATTAACTGTAATTTGAATTATAAAATAATACGTAATATTCCTAGTATTAAAAATATAATACCCATAATTAGTGTACCATTAAATTCTTTTCTTTTTTAAATAAATTACTATTTTATTTTTACCCCCATTAAGCCAACCAAATCTACTGCTTGAAATTGATTCACTATCACCCCTTTTATATCCTCTATACTCACAACAATTCCGTCAATAATGCTATCTGAAAAATCGATTCCATTTAATGTTGTTTTAAAAAATTGAGTCCCGCGTTAAATCAGCCTGTTTAAACATCATATTTTTCAATTTGTTCTCTTGAAAACAGCTATTTCTTAATCCTGTATTTTCAAATAAAACATTTTCCATACTCGCCATTGATAAATTATTATAATTCATATTTGCTTCTAAAAAACTCACATTGTGCAATCTACTATCTATAAAATTACAGCCTGTCAACTTACAATTATTAAATTGACATCTTATAAAAGTACAACCTTCAAAAGAAGTATTAGAAAAATTGCAATTCTTAAATTTAACATCCATAAAAGTATTTTTTGCTAAATTACTCTCTATCATTTCTACATTAGTTAGCATTGTTTTTCTAATTGTCATATCATTAAAATCAATATATATTTCTTTATTATTTTCAATCAAAACATTTTCTATTTCATCATTACTTTTTAACTCATCTAACAAATTATCTACTTTTCTTAAATAATCCAATAAAATTTTTTGTGGCTTTACTATATTCATCTATCTCCCTTTCCTGTGGAAATTTCTTTCAAATTAACAATCTTTGTTGCAACATTTTTTACAAAAGTCTCATCATGTTCTACAAAAACAAGAGTAGGTTGCTCCTTCAATATTGCCTCCTCTATTTGTACTCTCGTTAAAATATCAATATAATTAAGTGGTTCATCCCAAATATAAATATGAGCCATTTCTGCAATACTTTTGGCAATCAAAACCTTCTTCTTCTGACCTTCACTCATTTGTTTGATATCTTTCTCAAATTCCACACTAGAAACTCCCATTTTAGATAACATCGCTTTAAAAATACTCTCATCCACTCTATTTTCCCTTGCGAATTCTCTAAGGCTACCTTTCAAATTTTCTGTACTTTGTGATACATAAGATATTTTCAAGTCATTCGCCACTTTTAGTGTTCCCTCATATTGTATTTCATTTCCTAGTATCAACTTTAATACACTTGATTTTCCTATCCCATTTTTACCAGTAATAGCAATTCTATCTCCATTCTTGATTTCAAACGATACAGGCGAAAATATCATTTTGTTATTGTATTTTATTTGCAAATCATTGGCTATTATAAATGGATTTTTCTTGCATTCTAATGGTGTTATCTTCAAACTATCATTTCTATCTATATTTTTCAATAAATTAGATTTCTGTTCTATCGACTTTTCCATTCGCTTTTCTATTACTTTGGATTTTTTCATCATTTTAGCAGATTGGTGCCCTACATAACCTCTATCGATACTTAAACCAGAATTTTTTGTATTATATTTCGATTTTTCGATTTTATCTGACCAATTTGCTGTATTTCTTGATGCTACTTCCAATCTATTAATATCTTTCTTTAACTTTTCATTTTGCATTAATTCAAAATTATCTTGGGCTTGTTTGTTTTCTTGCCACGAAGAAAAATTTCCCTTTTGAATCTCAATATTTGTATTATTAATCGAAATAATATGGTCTACCACCTGATCTAAAAAAATCCTATCATGAGATACTACAATAAATCCCTTCTTTCTCTTTAGATATTCTACTAAATGTTTTCTTGTCTCACAATCTAAATGATTGGTAGGTTCATCAATCAACAAAAAATTATTCCCCTTTAAAAATAAACTAACTAAAAGAATTTTTACCTGCTCTCCACCACTTAATGTGTCAAAACTCCTATAAAGAACTTCTGCCTCGGTATTTAACAAACTCAACTCTTTTATAATCTCCCAATCTTCTACATTAAGTGCTATTTCATTTACAATTTCGATTGTCATTTTTTCCTTTTCTTTGACTTCGAAAGGAAAATAATCAAATTCTACCTTCTTTACTATCGTCCCTTTGTATTCATACTTACCCAATAGCAACTTTAAAAAGGTAGTCTTCCCTTTTCCATTTCTACCAATTAGTCCTAGTTTCCAATCCGTATCTATATGAAACGATACATTTTCAAATACATTTTTTAGGCTTCCTTCATATCCAAATGTTAAATCATTGACATTAATTAAAGACATCTTTCCTCCTTATAATATGTTTTTGGGGATGGCGACTTTGGGACAGGCACAGACTCGCCACTGTCCTCAGAGATGTTTTTTGGGACAGGTTATACTCTTTATTTTTCTTTCTTTTTTCTTGGCTTTGGAATGGGCGTTACCTTCTCTACCGTTGTTACAACTGTTTTGCAAAATGCAACATTATCAATATCTAATATATAATGTTCTTTGGCTCCTTTGTATGGATATCCAGTTTCGGCATCTTTCATCATTTCTTCTATACATTCTAGTTTTTTTACAAATGGTACATTGTCACAAACGATAATGACTGGCTTGTCATTTACATATACCATGAATTCTCCAAACATTTTCTTGTATCTTATTTCTCCAATTCCATTGATTTGCTCACATACATATTCTATGTATTCATTTGTTGTTGCCATTTAATCTCATTCCTTCCACAAGGCACAAATCTGGTTGGAAAAGAATTGGATATTTGGCTAGGCAAATAAGATTTTAATTTATGAGGCGTACATAGTGTACGTTGATTAAATTAAAATCGAAATTTAACGACGCCAAATGCCAATTATTTTTCAACCTTAATGCCTCCTTTGATTGTTTTAATCATACCATAAAACGAAAAAAAATCATAGACTTATCTTAAAATCTATGATTTTTTTCACTAAAACCCTTATCTAGTAACTTTTTAATAACAATTTAAACAATTTCTAACCCACAATTTGTACTAGTATCAGAAAAAATAATATCATTATTTCTTTTTAAGGTCACTGTAATGTTAGCAGAAATACTCTCAAAAATATCTCTCTCCATTTTGCCTTTTACTGGTGCTGCCAGTCTAAGTCCTTCATAATTTTCTGATTTTATATTTAAACTATACTCTCCTTTTTTCAAAACTATGTCTAATGAATACTTATTTATATCGTATTTCATTATTTTCGTATTATTATAGGTAGCAAATCTAAATTCTTGATTATCTATCATTAAAACGCAAATAATTCCTCTAAAATTAAAAATCTTAAAAGGAACATCTGCGATTGAAATCATAAAACTGGCATTTGACTTTTTAAAATGATTCCCTTGACACCAAATATAAGACTTAGGAAAAGAACTGTACTGAACCCAAAAAATTGGACATTTTTTGATTAGGTACTAGGCAACTTGGGA
>CASDJM010000051.1 GCA_949280815.1 uncultured Clostridia bacterium
GTACGGTGGTGTGAGAGGGGAAAAACACATTAAGTGTTATCCTCTACTCGATTCTAGAAAAGTTTTCCGAACTTTCTAGAATATAAAGCGTTCTACAAAGAATTGCTTTGCAATTTTCGCGGACAAACTTCCTATAATATAGACTATTCCATAGTTAGAAAGGTAAAAAATGAGAAATATTAAATTAGTAATTGAATATGATGGCAAAGAATTTCATGGTTGGCAAAAACAACCAAACAAATTAAATATACAAGGTACGATAGAAAAGGCAATTGAGCAGATAACAGGAGAAGAAGTTGAACTAATGGCATCTGGGAGAACAGACCGTGGTGTACATGCTCTTGGTCAAGTAGCGAATTTTAAAACTAATTCTAATATTCCAATCGAAAAATTTGCCATAGCAATTAATAGTAATCTGAAAAAATCAATTCTTATTAAATCAGCTGAAGAAGTTGACGAGAAATTTCATAGTAGGCTTTCTTGTAAAAGGAAAACATATCGATATATTATTAATAATTCAAAACTAGGAACAGCTATTTATCGAAATTTGGAAACTCATATTCCTATAAAATTGGATATTAATCAAATGAAGCAAGCGATTCAATATTTTGAAGGGGAACATGATTTCAAGGCTTTTAAAGCAAGTGGTACCAGTGCGAAAAGTACGGTAAGAACCATATATAAAGCAGAAGTTATAGAAAAAGACAATGATAAAATATGGATTGAATTGACAGGTAATGGATTTTTATATAATATGGTAAGAATTATTGCTGGAACTTTAGTAGAGGTTGGATTGGGAAATATACAACCAGAGGAAATTTCCAATATAATAGAAGAAAAAGAAAGAGGTAAAGCGGGGAAAACATTACCACCACAAGGATTATATTTAGTGAATGTAGAATACCAAGGATAGATAATTAATAGATAGATAGTAATTTTTTTGTAAATAAACTGCTTAACAAAAAATAATGATAATGCATAAGATATAGTAAAAATGAAAAGGAGAAAAGGTATGAATATTTTACTTATATTTTTTGCATTGCCAATTGCTGTTATCATTATTTCAATTGCTTTGCAGAAAATTTTAAAAAATCCTGTATTGGTTGCTGCTATTATATTTGCTATTTTTTTGATTGTTACATTTGTTGTGAATAACTTAAACTTTTTAATTGCTGCTATCGTATATGCTATTCTTAGCTTTATTACAGCATTTATTACTTGCCTAGTAGGTAGACTTTTCAATCGATTAGTAAATGAGAATTCATGTGGTTGCAGAAGAGAAAAGATGTGCTCTTGTAATAATGAGTGTAATAGTAATAATGTATTAACAATCAGGAGTCTTCAAAATGGTACATCTAATAGTTGTGGTTGTAACCAGGATGATAATGAACGCAGCTATCAAATAACGAGTCCAGATGGGACAATGACAAGAGTTAACATAGTTTCAAATTCGAATAATACATGCGGATGTTGTAGAAGAAGATGATTTTGGGGACGGAGGAAAAATTCATGTCTCACTAGTTCAGTGTTTAAATCGTGATAGAATAAAATCTTAAATAAAAATACGATTAAAGCTATTTAACTTGGAACTAGTGGAGTTAGGCTGACAGCATTGACTGTTCAGCCTTATTATTTGTTGTTCTCACTAAAAAGAAAGAGCAAGGCTGGTCAGTGACCTAGTGGAAGATGATTTTTTCCTCCGTCCCCAAAATCATGTTGAAAAAAAGGAAAATCTGTGCTATGATAAGGAAACAAAACAAGAAAAGGAGCAAAATATGGTAGATATATTATTAGATGCAATGGTTGATAGTATTAAGTTAATTCCATTTTTATTTGTAACTTATTTAATGATGGAATATATTGAACATAAAACGAAGGACAAGACCAAGAAAACAATCAAAAAGTCAGGGAGGTATGGACCTTTTATAGGAAGCGTATTAGGCGTGTTTCCACAATGCGGATTTTCTGTTTCAGCAACGAATTTATATGCTACAAGAGTGATTACTTTAGGAACTTTAATTGCTGTGTATCTTTCTACATCAGACGAAATGCTACCAATTTTTTTGTCAGAAGCAGTGCCTTTAACAACAATATTGACAATATTAGGGATTAAATTTGTAGTGGGAATGATAGCTGGTTTTTGTATTGATTTTATGATGCGAATAAGACATAAAGACAAGGAAGAAGAGAAGATTATAGATTTATGCGAAAAAGAACATTGCCATTGTGAACATGGAATAGTAAAATCTGCTTTTAAACATACGTTAAATATTTTTATATTTATTTTAATAATTACCATTATTATTAATCTAGGTATTCATTTAATAGGAGAAGAACAGATTTCAGGATTTCTACAAAATCAGCCGATATTAGGACCAGTGATAGCAGGGGGGATAGGATTAATTCCAAATTGTGCAGCATCTGTTATTCTAACACAAATGTATCTAGAAAATGTTATTTCACTTGCAACAGTAATTTCAGGATTATTAGTAGGAGCAGGTGTTGGACTAGCTGTACTATTTAAAACGAATAAGGGAATAAAAGAAAATGTCCAGATAATTGCTTTATTGTATAGTATTGGCGTAATAGTAGGAATTATAATAGAATTAATAGATATCAATATTTGATTGGAGAGATAGCGATGGTGTAATTAAAATAGAATGACCTTTTAGATTATATTTTATGCTCATTGTTTGTCTAAAAAATAAGATTTTCTAGGTATAAAAAATTCCTAGAAAATCTTATTATAGGAAAGTTCTCTGGACTTCCTATAATTAAAGCATTCCACAGAAAATTGCTTTGCAATTTTCGTGGACGAACAAAGACGAGGCATGTAAGAAATCTAAAAGGTCAAAATATTTTAATCATGCCTCTTTTGTTCTTTAATTATTATTTGTTTTTTTAAAATTAACAATAATAGCATCTTGGTTATCAAATAAATATTTAGAATCTGTTATATCAGTTTGTACAGGATTAAATTCATCATTTTCATCCATGAAGTCAACATTTTTAAAATCAAATTTCTTTTTTTGCATATCTGAATCTTCTGAGGAGGTAGCACCATTTGAATATTTACTAAAATCGTAATCTTTAATTTTTTGTGGCTCTTTATATTTTGCTTGCAAAAATTCAAGTTTTCCAGTTCCACCTTGTAATCGTCCTTTATCACCTTTGATTTTATAAGCACATTTTCCTAAGGTTAGAGCACCTAATTTCCCTGCTTTTATATTAGGAACATAACTCCATGAAACGTTTCCATACTTAGGATCATACTCTACTTTTTCGGTGTCTATGCTATTAGAATAAACCCACTCTCTATGTGATCCTATTTCTTTTTCCCACCATTCAAGTTCATTATAATCAGCATTTCCTGTAAATATTTTGTTAGCACAGTTAGATAAAATAAGAGCCCTATAATTTTCCTTCTGACCATGAATTTCTAATTGTGATAAACTCTGTACAGATATGGTAGTAGCTACTTTGAATTTCCTATATAAAGTGAACATTGGCTCGGTTGCTCTACAGATGAAATCAGCAAATTCATCAATATATAAGAAGTGAGGAATACGAGTTGCTTCATTTCCTGGTCTTCTTAGAACAGCATCCTGCATAGAAATCAAGTAGAATAATCCAAAGGCTTTATGACCCGCTGCACCTAAATCTCCACGTCGGGTACAAATAAATGTTATATCTCCATTTTCTAAAAATTCATCAAAATTTACATTGTTATGCCTGTTACATAAGATTGGCTTGATGCCAGGAATTCTTAGTAAATTGTCTAGTTGGCTAATTGATGTATAGATATATTTTTCCATCTCCTCTTTTCCAGGAGCATTTTGATAAAAGTTTTTCTTAAAATAGGTAAGTTGCATAGAATATTTTTCTTTCAGTTTTTCATCATGTGCCATAATTTCACACATTTTCTCTATTAATTCAAAGTTAGTAAATAATTTTAGCAAATCTTCCATATTAGGAAGAGCTCCTGCATTCATTCTTGGATACATTTCTTTTAGTAAAATAGTAACATTTTCGATAGCTTGTGTTGCAACATCTCCTCTGTAAGCTTCTTCTGGGTCATCATGAGTAACTACAAACATAGCCTTTAATACAGAAGTTATCATAACTGCAATTTTAGCAGGGTCATCATATACAAAAGGATTTAATCCAATAGAATTACTATTAGATGGATCAATAACGTGATAATCAATGCCAAAGTTTTTACAAATATCAGTCATATGGTCAATTACTTCATTATCAGGTGCCATTAAAGTAAGTCCTAAGTTTCGATAAATCGTTTCTCCATTAATACTGCCTAAAATCATTTTCTTTAGATAAGTGTTATATAAGTTTTCTTTTGCTGGTACAGGTGTTAACATGTTTAAGTTGAAATTTTTGTTTAGATAGTCATTATCATAAGGTTTATTTAAAGTTGCAATTCCTGTTTTTAAGGCAGTAATACCTAGTTCTTTAGAAGCGTCTCGGAAGAAGGTTTTTCTTTCAATGTCTTTTGCTATTAATGGTTCATAAACTAAAGAGGTCTTTCCTGTTCCAGAACCACCACAAACAAATAAAGATTGATATCTAGAAGTTTCTGGCATAAAAACTTTTCTATCAAAGTCGTCATCAACACATACATATACTTCACAAGTATATGGTCCATGTCCTATTTTCTTATCCGATAAATCAATTCCACGAAAATCCCAAAGTGAACGTAGTTTAAGAGGATCGTCTTTAACTTTAAAGTAAACCCATTTAAAGTAGGGATATACAGTAACCAATGGCAAATATAAAGAAAGACTGACAAAAGCTGGTGTAACTAAATCAGAGAACTCTGTAATTAATTCTGTATAATTTGGAACGGATAGTAATAATAGCCACGCTCCTTGATTAAGCCATTGGGTAAGCATAGAAACAATAACCACGTAGAATGCTGCTGTGAAAGTATAAAATAGTGTTATTTTATATCCTTTTGTTCTTGCAAATTTTGATGTAGGACAAAAAGCAAGAGCAAAACAAGGACAAGCTAAAGCAAGCGTATATTGAATTGGTCCCCAATAAGAATAGGAAACACCTGTAAAAATCATGAATAACATTTCTACCACTCTGTCTACTACAATATAGGCTGTTAGTAATGTTAATACATAAGTGGCAAAGGTGTTTCTATCTGTATTTAAATATTTTAAAAATTTGTCTATATATTTCATCAAAAGAATCCCTTTCTAAATTATAATCATACATATATATTATCCTACAAAATGGCGAAAAAAACAAGGGGTTTCGGCAAAATAGTTGAAGTTTTACAATCTCTTAGGTTAGAGTAAAAAATATATTAAACTTTGCAATAAAATAATGAATAAAAATAAAGATGGTGAATATAATAAAGGCAAAGATTCAAAAAGGAGTTATCGTATGAAAGATGAGTATTATGTGAGAGAAGAAAAAATAATAGAGAAGACCGAAATTGAGAAAGAGACTGAATTAGTAAAGGCGATTATAAAGACAAGAGAAGAATTAAAAGTGGCAAATTGCAATTTTGAATATGCACAAGGCGATTTGATTGATTATTATACCTATCAAATTAAATCAAATCAAGAAAAATTAGATTATTTGCTTAAATTAGCAAAGACAAAAGGGATAGAGGTAGATATGATTAATGATATAAAATTTTCATTATGGGATGAGGAAGCAGGATGAGTTTGAATTTTCAATAAGTAATATTTGTCCAATGTTCAACATACAAATGGTAATGAGAAATAATTACTGTTTGTATGTTTTTTATTATATTGGAGTTGATAACTATGGATACGAATATCATTACTTATTTAGCGTGTATTTGCTTTATTTTTATATTTGGAAGAATTTTTATTTTACCACTGAAGAAAATATTAAAATTAATATTTAATTCTATTTTGGGTGGCATTTGTATTTATGTGATTAATTTAATTGGTGCTAATTTTGGGTTTCATATTGGTTTGAATTTTTTTACGAGTATATTAATTCGGATTGTTGGGATTGCCAGGAGCAGTTTGTTTGATTGTTGTAAAGCTGTTGATTGGCTAAGAAAAGTATATGAGTTAAATAATCTGGGGAAAAATAAAAAAGATTTTAATAAAATATAGAAAAACAAAAGCACTAAATATATAATTGGTTTAACGACAAATCAATGTATAAGAGGTGCTTTTGTTTATGAATATGCTATCAAATGAAAAGATTAATTTCAAGAGTTTAGAAGAAAATACTTTTAAAGAAATAATGAAATTGGGAAGAAAAATAATACAAGATGAATTAAGAATGTTAGATAAATTAATATTAGACTATAGTAAGAAATATCGTGTTAGCATTAGGAGAAAAAATAAAAAAGTTAGAAGAAGAGAAAATAAAACTGTATGAGGAAGGAAAAATAGAAGGAACAACGTATAAAGAATATGCAATAAAAAAAGTAGTAATAAATGGAGATGGAGCAGATTGGACAGGAACATTGTAGAAGGAGCAAAAGAAATATTTCAATTAGATATGGCACATGTGCAAAAGAGGATATATATGGCAGTAAATAATAAAGAGTATTTAAAGAAGATGCAAGAGATTGTGTATACAGAACAAGCCAAAGATATATTTAGCTTAATATATAATTACAAAGTAGAATTAGAGGCAGATAATAAAAAAGCAGAATCAGAGAAAGTAAAAGAATTAGAAGAGTATTTACGAAATAATGAAGAAGGATTATAAGGTATCAATATAAATTAGGATATAAAGAAGAACAATTAAAAAACTAAAAAAATCTTAGAAGTATTGATACTACTAAGATTCTTTTATAAAATATTTTGTTATTCAACAGTAACAGACTTAGCCAAATTTCTTGGTTTATCCACATCTAGCCCTTTTTCCTTTGAAATATAATAAGCAAATAATTGCAAAGGAATAATAGATAAAATAGGCGAGATAAATGAGTTTGTTTCTGGAATTTTGATTGTCATATCAAACATATTCTCATCCACATCTTGATTAGTAATCACTAGAGTTTTAGCCCCACGAGTAATAACCTCTTGAATATTGCTAACCGTTTTTTCTATCAAATTTTTATCTGTTATAACACTAACCACTGTAATATCGTTTTCAATCAAAGCGATGGGACCATGTTTTAATTCGCCAGCAGGGTAACTCTCTGAATGAATATAAGAAATTTCTTTTAATTTCAAAGATCCTTCTTTGGCAACTGTTTCATCAATTCCTCTACCCAAGAAAAAGACATCTTTTTCTTGATATACTTTTTTAGAGAAGTTTTCAACAGATTCTGATAATTTCAAAGTTTCTTCTATTTTTTTAGGTAATTCTAAAATATCTCTTTTTAAAGTAGTAATGGTATTGTTATTTATTTCTAATATTTCAGCAAAGTAAATTGCTAATATGGTAATTAACATGACTTGAGAAGTATACGCTTTGGTGGAGGCAACAGCTATTTCTGGTCCTGCATGGGTATAAATAGAATCATCTGCTTCTCTTGTGATAGAACTTCCAATAACATTACTAATGGCAAGTGTTTTAGCACCTTTTTGTTTACAAAGTTTCGAAGCTGCTATCGTATCAGCTGTTTCCCCTGATTGAGAAATAAAAATACATAATGTCTTTTCATCTACTAAAGGGTCTCTATATCTAAATTCAGAAGCGACATCTACTTCAGTAGTTATATGACAAAGTTTTTCGAGTGCATTTTTTCCAACTAAACCAGCATGCATAGCTGTACCACAAGCAATAATATAAATTTTATTTAAGCTTGATAAATACTGCTTGGTGTAATTCAACTCATCAAATTCACATTTGGTTGCTTCATTAAATTTGGCACCAATGGTTTCTCGAATGGCAGTTGGTTGTTCGTAAATTTCTTTTAACATGAAATCTTCGTAACCATCTTTTTCAGCACTTGATGCATTCCATTCAATGGTTTGGGTATCTTTTGCGATTGGATTTAAGTCTTTGCCATAGAAGTTTATAGTATCTCTTGATAAGATAGCTAATTCTAAATCATTTAATAGATAAAAGTTTCTAGTAAAAGAAAGAATAGCTGGAATATCAGAAGAAATATAGTTTTCATTTTCTCCTTTCCCGATGACAAGAGGACTATCTTTTCTAGTGACAATCATATTATCAGGGTAGTCTTTGCAAATAATTTCAATAGCAAAGCTTCCTTTTAAATCTGTACAAGCACGTTGTACAGCACGTAAAAACTTCAGTTCATCTGTTTTTTCATCTTTATTATAATAATAATGTACTAAATTAGGAATTACCTCTGTATCAGTTTGTGAATAAAAGGTATAACCATTTTTGGTTAAAAAGTTTCTTAGTTCATTGTAATTTTCAATAATACCATTATGAACGACACTAAAGGTTTTACTGTTGTCCATATGAGGATGAGAATTTTCTTGGGATGGTTTTCCATGTGTTGCCCATCTGGTGTGAGCGATTCCGATGGTTCCTGTTAAATCATCAATACCTTTTAAATTATATAAATTCTTAACTCTTCCTTTATCTTTCATAATAGAAAGCTGGTTTTTTTCAATCGTTGAAATACCAGCCGAGTCATAACCTCTGTATTCCAATCGAATTAGCCCATTGATTAAGATAGGGCTTGCCTTTTGCGTTCCTATGTAGCCTACAATTCCACACATTTTTAAATCCTCCTAAAAATAATATCGGAATTGAAAGTATGCAAACAAAAGCTTAATTTATTAATCTTTGTTACAATATTACTATTGATTTTTTTATTAATAATATGACTTTAAGCTAAAGCCACTAGAGCATCCGCCGAATATTTCGATTACTCTAGACCTCGTCAACACTAAAAATAGTGTCCAGGCGCTATATAAAATTAATACAATAGCCTCCTTTCTATCAATAAAATATTTTGCATGTCTTTCAATTTACCATATTATATTACACTAAAAAGGGAAAAGTAGCAAGTCCTAACTAAAAATTTATAAATTCTTGAATTTATGAAGTAATTATTATATAATACAGGCAGAGTAAAAATAGAGAAAAATTTGAAATAAGAGGGGGGAGATGAAAGATGCAAGAAATTGGAATTATTGTAGCAGTAGATGAAGAAAGAGAAGCTATTCTGAATATTATGACAGATGTAAAAGTAGAGCAAATATACAATTTGAGATTTTTAAGGGGAAAAATTCAAGAAAAAGATTGTATTTTAGTAAAGAGTGGAATTGGAAAAGTTAATGCAGCAAGAACTACACAAGTGATGATTCATAATTTTGATATACAATACATTATTAATCTAGGTACAGGTGGATCTATTAATGGAATGTTAAATATAGGAGATATAGTAATTAGTAAGCAAGTTGTTCAACATGATTTTGATATTACAGCCTTTGGACATAGTAAAGGGTATATTTCTGGGGTAGGAGACAAAATAATCTGTGATAGGGAGTTAATGAATGAGATGGAACAAATTATTCAATCCATTCCAGAAAGAAGTTATCAAATAAAAATGGGTGTAATAGCTACAGGTGATATTTTTTGTGCAGATTTATGGATGAAAGATAAAATTCGTGTTAAATTTAGTGCAGATGTAGTAGATATGGAATGTGCTGCCATTGCTCAAGTATGTTATTTGGATAATGTTCCATTTATTGCTATAAGAAGTATTTCTAATACACCAAATGGAAAAAATGCAAATATTTCTGATGAAAATTTAAAATTAGCATCTAAGAGATGTGCTAATATATTGAAGGAATTTTTAATATAAAAGTGTGACAAGCAAAGCTGTTAACTTAAGGTGTAATCTATTATTTTTTTACACCTTGTGTGTCGCAACCTTCCAATTTTGATAATCGAGGGTTGCTCCAATCGCACTCGCTTTGCTCGTTTAGTCACTTACGCGGTGTTGCAAAAATAATAGATTACATCTTAAGTTGACAGCTTTGGTGTGACAAGAGGGGTGTTCCTTTTTGATTAAAAGCTTGTATAATTTTTAGAATTTAGTGTATAATCTAAATAGTGAAAGGAGTGATTTTTGTGGATAGAAAAATCAAAGTAGTTCAATATGGAGCAGGCAAAATGAGTGTATATACAATGAGATATGTGTACGAAAAAGGTGCTGAGATAGTAGGTGCAATTGATGTTAATCCAGATGTAATAGGAAAAGATATTGGCGAGATTATAGGAACAGAAAATAAAGGAGTTAAGGTGGTTTCTTTAGAAGAAGCGGAAAATATGATGAAGGAAACGAAACCAGATATTGCTATTGTTACAACGATGAGTTTAATTAGTGATGTAGAAGATGCTTTGATGCTATGTGCAAAATTAGGAGTGAATGCGATTACAACTTGCGAAGAAGCATTTTATCCTATGAATTCAAATCCAGGTGTAACGAAAAAAATAGATGATATGGCAAAGCAAACTGGTTGTACGATTACAGGTAGTGGTTATCAAGATATTTATTGGGGACAATTAATTTCTAGTATTGCAGGTTCAACGCAAACAATTAAGAAAATTAAAGGAAGTTCTAGCTATAATGTAGAAGATTATGGAATAGCTTTAGCAAAAGCACATGGTGCTGGTTTAACTTTGGAAGAATTTGATGAACAAGTAGCTTCTGTTGATAGGATTTCTGATGAAGAAAGACAAGCAATGATTAATAAAGGAGAATATTTACCATCTTATATGTGGAATGTAAATGGTTGGTTGTGTGCTAAATTGGGATTAACTGTAAAAGGTCAAACACAAAAAACAGTTCCACAAACCCACACCGAAGATATTGAATCATCTACATTAGGAATGACAGTAAAAGCTGGAATGGCAACAGGAATGAGTGCAGTTGTGACAACTGAAACAGAAGAAGGAATTGTGATTGAAAGTGAATGTATCGGAAAAGTGTATTCAAAAGATGATTTTGACAAAAATGAATGGACCGTTGTTGGAGAACCTGAAACAACGTTAGTTATCAATAGACCAGCTACTGTTGAATTGACTTGTGCTTCTATTGTAAATAGAATACCAGATGTTATGAATAGCAAACCAGGATATGTACCAACAGAGGAAATGGGAGAACTAAATTATCGAGTAAAACCTCTTAATGAATATGTGAATTAGTGATACATTTTAAGTAAACTAGAGAAATTTTAATGATTGCGAATAGCCTGGATAATTAACCTAAAATACAAAAAATGTAAAAAAGCTTGATTTTCAAGCTTTTTTATGATATAATCTAAATGTAGTATAAAAATACGAAAGGCATAAATTTCAAATTTATGTTTGAGGTGTGAAATATGGAGCAAGAATCTAGAGGAGATTTTAGTTATAATTTAAAAGATATAGCCAAATATGTTATTAGTATGGTGAAGGGGGCTTGGAAACCTGATTTAAAAGAGGAGTCCGAATTACCAAATTTAGGAGAGAATTCTGCATTGCTAAAAGAATTGCAAGATAAAATGAAAGAAGTAGATACAAGAGAAAAAAAGATAAGAGTTGGAGAAACAGAGGCAAAAGTTCAAGGAAGAAAAAATTCTTTTAATAAGAAACCAACTTTTTCTCAAGAGAAAAGTCTAAGAGTAAAAAATGTAGAAATAAAAAAAGGCTCAGTATTAGGAGAAAATATCCACGAGAAGAAAATGATGAATGAGGGTATAGATAGAGAGTAGATTAGAAGAGATAAAATGTTACTAGTCAGCCTTGCTCTTTTTTCACAAGAACAACAGATAATAAGACTGAACTGTAACGATAAAATACAAGAAATTCAAATTTCTTGTATTTTTATCTTGACAAATGGAAAAACTACCTTTATAATAAATAACGTTATACAAATATGGCGAAGTAGCTCAGTTGGCTAGAGCATTCGGTTCATACCCGAAGGGTCATGTGTTCGAATCACATCTTCGCTACCAAGATACTTACAACAGTATATATCAAGCCATTTGGTATGTACTGTTTTTATTTTAGCCATTCAAAAAATAATAGGAATCGTATTAGGGACAAAAACAAATTGTCATATTTTTGTTATTCAAAATAAAGAGTATTTTACGAAACAATCAGATTCATATACAAAAAAATAAAGAAATTAATATATTAATCATAAATAATCATATTTTTATAAAATATGATTATTTTTTTTCGTAAATGAAAAAGCACATTTCATAAAAATAATAAATTAAAAAATTTAAAAGGTGATACAATCCAATTGTCAAAAATGAGGTGAGGAAATGATAGATAAAATCTGTATGTTTCTAACCAATCGAATCAGAAAAGAAATACCAGACATAGATGATGAAAAAGCGGAAGTGATTAATTATGGACTCCAAAATATTATAGGGGAAATACCTAAAACTTTTTTAGTACTGATTATTGCTTACTTTTTAGGAATATGGAAGGAGACATTGATAACTTTTCTATTGCTAATACCGTATAAAAATGCATCTGGTGGATTTCATTTAAAAACTCATCTTGGATGTATTGTAGGGACAACAATATTTTATTGTGGCATACCAGTTTTATCAAAATGGGTTATATTAAGTGAAATCGCTAAGTATACTATAATAGCTATAGTATGGATTTTTGGAATGATAATGATTAAGCTATACGCACCAGCTGATACAGAAAATGTACCTATCTTAGCTAAAAAAGATAGAAAAAGACAACAGATAATGGCATATATTACTTTCACAATCGGATTACTAATAGCAGGAGTTGTCAATTATAATATGATTTCGAATATCATAATATTTGGTTATTTCTTACAAACTTTAATGATAACAAAATTAGCATATCGCCTAACGAATAACAAATATGGATATGAAGTGTATGGAGATACTTCTACTCAAAATGTTTAATGCAAAAGCAGATACCGGTGAAGTTTTTGTGTTATATAGAATTTACAAAAGAAGGAGGATTTTAGTATGTTAAAATTCTTAGCTAAAGTGGCAGAAAAATATGCAAAAGCAACAAATACAGCATGTGCAGCATTTTGGGCATTTCATCAACCAAAAATGCCAGCAAGTTTAATCAAAAAAGATTAATTCATGAAATCTACATTGGTAAAAATAGGACGAAAAATTATTTTTACCAATGATGTAACTTAAAAGTTATATTTATACAATCCAGCAAAAAACAGCTTTGATAAAAAGCTGTTTTTTGTGTATTTATTTTTCATAAAGTTCCAATTGTTGCGAAAAGAATTTATCTGTTTTAGAGGTAAATAAATTAGAATTATTATTTTTCTTAATAATTTTACGAACTTCCCATAAACCTAATCCAGTATGATTTTCTTTTTCAGAAATACCTTTTTCAAATATCTTTTCTGTGTCAATTTCTTTATTAGCATAAGTGTTTTCAATTGTAATTAATTGTCTATGATTTTTAGTATCATTTCTAAAAGTAATATTAATAATTTTTTCATCACACTCATGACTTGCTTCAATTGCATTATCTAATAAAATACCTAATATTCTGGCAAATTCATAGATTTTCATTTTTAGAGTATTTAAATCTAATAAGAAGGTCATGTTAACTTTGATATCTTTAGATTCTGCTTCATGATATTTGCTAGTAAGTAAATTGTAAATGCCGAGGGTTATTCACAATTTCAGGATTTAATAAATATAGATTATTCACTCTTTGACAATCATCTTCAAGCTCGACATAGTAATTTTTTAAACCTTCCATATCACTGGTTCTTATATAGCCACCAATAGTGGTAACAATATTATCAAAATCATGTTTAAAACCTCTAACATTATCATGTAAAATATGTAAAGTCTTATTATATTCTTCTGCACTTTCTAATTTTTTAGTTGTTAGTGTTAATTTAGTAACTTTAGTTAGACTATAGACGCTAATAGCAAAATACGCAAGTAGAGAAATACAACTAAAAAATGTTATAACAATTGGTAATCTATCTATATAATATACAGTAATATAAACTTGAACTGCTAAAGTAAAAGCACCAAATATAAAATTAGTAAAAATAATATATTTGTTCTTTTTATCAATATCCTCAGAAAGATTAATTTTTATTTTTCTAAATTTGAGGATTAAAATTAAGATAAAATTAGCAGTGTAATTAGTTAATAAAAATCCAATATTATAAAGTGAAATGCTAGAAAGTTGCTCAGCCGTGATATTAAGCATAGTAATATATGGATTCAATATTAATGATGAAATAACACCAAAGATTGCTACAGATGGTACAAAAGATATTAATGCTTTGAAAGGTGTTACTTTAAATAGTTTAATAATTAATAGTAAAGATGAAAAATAAGTTATAAATACATATAATGGACCTGGCATAAAAAAGTTACTAATAATAGATATTATGGAAGAAACAACAATGTATAAAATTTTACTTTTTGCATTAGCAGAAATATTTAGTATTGTTAAGAAAAAACTCATAAGTATATAAGTTTCTATAAAAGTAAAAGGTATAATAAATATTTTTTTATAAAATTCATTAGGTGTAATCAACATCATCCAAATATTATTTGAAATTTCCATAATCTTTTAAAACCTCCATAAACTCTCTTTTGTACTTTGGTCCTATATCGCAAGTATTACCATCTTTGAAAGTGATTGTACCAGAAACTGGTTCAATATCCTTAATTTGATTTATATTAGCAATATAAGACTTATGACATCTTACATAAGTATCAGGCAACTTGTCTTGAAACTTATTAAAAGAACTATAAGTATCATAATCACGAGAAGAAGTGTGAAAAACTAGTTTCATACCATCTCTTTTAATATATTGAACTTCTGCTTCATCAATAATTGTATTTTTATTATCAATTTTAATATAAGTTTTACTTAATTCATTAGCATCCTCAAATAATCGAGTGACAGTCTCTTCTAATCTATCATAAGTAATCGGCTTAGGAAGATAATCAAAAGTTTTATATCTATAAGCAACCATCGCATATTCTAAATGACCAGTAGTAAAAATAATATAAGGGTTTTTCTTTCTTTTTCTGATTTCTTCAGCTAATTCGAGACCACTTTTGCTAGACTTTAAATTAATATCTAACATTACAACGTCAGCAGTATTATTATCAATATAATTTAAAATATCATCTGCTTTATCAGATTTAAATACTACTGAGGCATCATAATTACTCTTTGTAAAAATAGTTTCTAGCATCTTTTCTAATCTATCTAACAAATTTAGGTTATCATCACAAATTACAAAGTTTAACATAGCACATCTCCTTAAAAATATTATAGTCGAAAAAAATAAGGAAACAAGGTTTGACAAAATTCACCAGATTACCTTAATTTTCCAAGCATAATACCAATATAATCTAAAAAATTCAAGTTGTCAATAGTAATTTACAAAATTATCCAATTTGGTAAAACAATTAGTATCACTGGGTTCTATAAGTGAAAATATAAATATGACGAATATATCTATATGAGCAAAAAATACGGAAATAGAGAATTGTAGCAAAAGGTATTTACAAAAAATAATTAATGTGGTATAAATAAACAAGACAAAGATATAACAAAGAAACATAACACAACAAATCATAAGAAAACAAAGGAAAGAGGGAGTTTTGAATGGAAGAAAAAGGTATCACATTAATTGCATTAGTAATTACGATTATTATCTTACTAGTATTAGCTTCAGTAACAATTGCCACACTAACAGGAGATAATGGATTGATAACCAAAGCTATGGAAGCCAGAGAAAAGACAGAAATTGGAGCCATTGAAGAGCAATTAAGATTAGCTCAAATGAGTGCCAAGTTAAAAAAACAAGGTGGGGACATCACCATAGAGGATTTAATAGAAGAATTAGAGAAACAAGGGGTTGACTTTGAACTAGAAGAGGATGGAACCATAATCATAGATGGAGATTATATATATGAATTTGAAGAAAAAAACGGAGAAGTAGCCTGGGAAAACA
>CASDJM010000052.1 GCA_949280815.1 uncultured Clostridia bacterium
TTATGGAAATTATTTCCATATTTCATTTTTTCATAGATTACTTTACACTATCTGTGATATTGGATCTGTTGTATATGTTTTTCCTTGTAAGACATCTCCTTTGTATTTTTCATTTTTTAAGATTCCTCTTATTGTTGATTCGTGCCATTTCTTTTTTCCTGTTGGAGTTTTGTATTTCATATTTGTTAGTTCTTTTGCTATTGTTGTGCAACCTACTCCTTGACAGTATCTTTCAAAGATATATCTTACTATTTCTGCTTCTTCATAATTGATTGATATTTCTTTTGTATCTTTATCATATACATATCCTAAACAACCATTATATCCAATTAATTCTCCTCTTTTTTGTTTCATCTGTAAACCTAATTTTACATGAGAAGATATGTTTTCGCTTTCTTGTTGTGCCATTGCACTTAATACTGTTAGCATTATTTCTCCTGATATTTCTAAAGTATTAATTCTTTCTTCTTCAAAATAAATAGCAATTCCCTTTTCTTTTAGTAGTCTTACATATTTTAAAGTATCTACTGTGTTTCTTCCAAATCTTGATATTGATTTTGTAATTATCATATCAAATTTATTATCTGTTGCATCTTGCATCATTTTCATAAAACCATCTCGTTTATAGTCTAGTGTTCCTGTAATTCCCTCATCTGCATAAATACCAACATATTTCCAATCACTATTTGCTTTTATTTTTTCTTCATAATACTTTAGTTGAGAATTATAACTGTTTATTTGTTCTTCTTTTTCTGTACTTACTCTTGCATAGGCACATACTCTTAAATTTCCTTTTATTTCTTCTCCTGTTGTTCTATTAATTCGACCTTTTTTCTTCTCTATAACTTGTACTTTCAAAATTAACCTCTCTTTCTCAAGTTTAGAGAATCTTTATGTGTTTATTATACATCAAAATATTAAATTTTTAAATACCTATATGAGTTAAATTATATTCTTGTAAGATATTTTGTTTTAGTTCTAAATATCTCTTTTCTTTAATTAGTCCTGCATTAAATGTTTTGTTTAATATTGCTATTTTTATACTGCAATTAAAAATATTTTCGTTTAACTTGATGTTTTTCGTATTATCAAAATTGATTTCGTACAACATAAAAATCCTCCTTGCTTGATTTATATTTCAAAAAAGGCAACAGAAAAAGCCAGTCGTGCTAGCTTCGACTGACTTCTTTGTTCTTACATTTTTTGATAATACGATTATATGATGGTGTTCTATAAAGTTCAATTCCCGTTTTTTTCCCTTTTTTCTTTTAAGCTTTATAAAGTATTGATTTTTAGGTAAGTACACTAAGTGTACTTGTATAAATTTTTTTAAATTTATTTTTATAATATATATTTGTGGGTTCCCTTAGTGTACTTTTGGTCAATTTATTTAATTTTTTTAGTTCACTCAGTGTACTTTTCTTTTAAATTTTAGCTAATTTCAAGTACACTTGGTGAACTTTATTTTAAATTTTAATCAAATTCAAGTACACTTAGTGAACTTTGGCACTCTAACAGGCATTTTTTAGTGGTTCATTTGGTGAATCTTTACATCAAATTTGCTTAAAATTTTTGTTCTTTTATTAACTCTTAAAGGCTTGTCCTTCAATGTGTGTAGGCGATGTGTGAACACTCGCTTTCCTGCCTTTAGTGTTCACTAAAATTCAATGTTTCTATCTGTCTAAAATGTCCCTACTTAATTCCTTAATTGAGCCTATTTGTTTTTTAAACATTTCATCCCAAATATCTAAACATTGATTTGAAAGAACTTTCATATCATTTTGTTTCTTACCCACAGTTTCATCATATAGCCCTACAATTAATTTTGACAATTCATCTCCATAATAATATATATTTTCTTCTTCTTGTTTACTATTTTCTAAAATAGATTTGATTGATTCTATAATAATTTCTTTAAAATCTAATATAGATACTGCATTTTCATCAATATAATGTATAAAAGAATGTATAGAACGTCTTCCAGTAGCCCTCTTCATAATATCCTTTAAGAATTCTTTATCTCTTTCTAAATTTATTAAATTGTCATAAAATAATCTACAAATAGAATCTTCTATATCATAGTTAACTTCTTTAAATCTAGTAATTAGCATTTTTACTTTTTTATTATATTTAACATTGTCAAAGTAGTTTATTGCCATACGCAAAATTGCCTTAATTTGATCTTCATCTATTGAATTAATATCATCCATTATATATGAAAATTCATTTTTTAAGATGTACATTTCCACTATACAATAACTACCTATTTCTTTTAATTCTTTATCCTCAGAATAATAGCATTCTTCTATTATTTTTAGTATTCTATCTCTTTCTTTATCATACGAAAAAAATAATATATCTCTTGCATTCCAAAAAGCTACTAGTCTAATATCCATTTCAAACAGATTTAAAATTTTTTCTCTTGCCCAATCCTTTTGAATATTATATGCTGGTAATAAACAATGTAAACTTGCAAATCTCACAACAGGATTAATATCTTCACTTAATAATTGGATTGTTTCTTTAAATTGTTTAAATAGTTCTTTGTTTTCCCACAAAAGATGTCCTATTGCTTGTGCTGCCTCACCTCTTGTACAATTAAGAGAATTACTTTGCAACATATTTATACTTTTAATTTCTTTATCTTTATTATTTGTTACATTAGGCTTTCCCATAACAGGATCTTTATGATTTATTGCTATATTTTTCAGTAAATTTAATGTACTTTGAGACCAATTTGTATTCTTTCTTTTATAAATTATCCAACATATACAATTAGCTCTATGAGATTCATTATTACATGGAAATAAATTAAATACTTTTTCTAATAAATCTGTTGGAACTTTATCTATATTTTCACTCGTTTGCAATCCACTATATAGAGCATCTACAAATTCTTCTAATACTATATCTGAATTAGATAATACTAAATTAATCATTCTTATTGGTTCATTAGAAACTGTATGACTGAAACTAATTGCAAACTCTCTCATACTACTTTCTATAAATCCACCAGGTACTTCTTTCCAAGTATGCTCCTTTAATTCTTTCAATTTCTTATTTGAAAATAATCTTATCCATTGTTTATTGCTTAGATTTTTATTGCTTATTGGAGACCATACTGAACCACTGTGTCCATCATCGTAGTGGTAATAATTACTACCTTCTTTAAATTTACGATTAAGAACACTCATTAATTGTCGTGTTTTAGAATTTAATCTTTGATATGGTAAATATGGCAAAAGTTCAACTTGTACATTTCCCCAGTAATCCCAATACATTCTTTTACATGTGTAATTTAATCTATATTCTCGAATTCTTTTATATATTTCTATTGCTCTATCTTCTTGATAAAAATATATTCTTTCTTCTAAATTTTCAAAAACTTCTTTACTACAATTAATTGCATGTTTTTTTAAAATATTTTTTGTTAATAGTAGTTCATCACCATTTCCACTAGTTTCATCAAAAATATTCTTCTTAAAATCAGCACATAAATACTCAATAATATAATCACTATATTTTACTGGTAATCTCTCTAATCCATCCAATATAAATTCATTAAATATTGGATAACCTTTCCCCATATAACATTCATATATCTCTAAAAATCTATCTGGATTTCGTTTTATCAAATTAATATTTGCTTTTTTTATTAATTCAACACAGGCTCTTTCTATCCCAATTGAATATCTATGTTTACCTGTCCAATTTCCAAAATGTGTTTCAGTTTCTCTTGGTATACATGGTAATAATATTTCAATGATTTTTTCATCGTTATTAATGATAATATCTGATTCTTCTGTAATCAATTCTTCTTCATATTTATAAATCCTCTTATTTTTGTTCTTCACTTTATTATCAAGCCAAAATTTTATTAATCTTATTGCTCTTAATTCATTGTCTTGTAACATTTTCTTAAAATCGATATATTCATCACTTAATTCTGGATACTTATTATATAGTTTCATTCTTAATTCAAACATTTCATCTATGTCATCATTTATATCATAATTAAAACATCTGTATATTTTTTTATCATCTTCTTCAGAATTAAATAAATGCTTTTCTATAAAATTTACATCTTCTACACAATATCTTTCTTTAATACTATTTAATAAATTAATGCATATCTCTTTCTTTTTATTATCTTTCATCCAATTATCAAGAATTTCATTTTTCATTAATATACTAACATATTGCGGATGTGAATATATTACATTATTTAGAATATATATACCATACTTTTTGCTATCATAATATTCTAAAATAAATTGTTCTATTTCATAATCAATATCTGTAATTTGTCCCAATACTTCAAAAAATACATATTTTATATAAAATCTTATATTACTAGATTCTAATAATTTTTTTCCTACACAAATAAAATCTTGTGTATCACTATTAGCCAAGTCCTCTAATAGCATTTGAACTTGATATCTCCTTGCTGGCGTTTGTTTTGATTTATCTCCAATTATTTCTTCAATATTGCTTCCATTTTGATACTTATATAACATATTTTCCTCTAGAAAATAGTCTAATAAACTTTGATGTGTAAATGATACAAAGTTGTTCTCTATAATTAAAAAACCATTTGAATATAAATAATCTAAAGCACCTGCAGTAACATTTAAAAATTTTCTTAATATACTTATTCTACCTGCCTTATCTAATACAGTTACTATATTATCTTTACATTCTTGTAACTCTTTTTCACTAATTTCTAATTCATTTGCTTTTTGTAATAACTGATTCCACCATTTTTGTATTAACATGTTAGTAGTATTACAATCATCATATCTTTGATTTTTATCTAACTTGCTCCATATATACAAGTTACTTGGAATTCTAAGTAATTCTTTTAATTTATTTGAAAATTTATCATATTCTGTTCCTATTAATGGTTCTAACATATCTCTCGAAAATTTTTCTATATTTATTTTTTCCCAAATTTTCTCTTGCCTCTCATCTTTAAATAACAGTTTAATACTATTATCATTTTCTAAATCATATGTCCTACACACAAATATAATCGAAATTTTATTTTTTCTTTCAAGATTAATTTTTTTAATTTGGTCTATTAACTCTGTACATACTAATAATGCATCTCTAGAATGTGACTGTGTCCATCTTAATGCATCTAACTGATCTAAAATTATCACTGCATTTTTATCTTTAGAAATACTATCTATACAAAATCCTATTGATGTTGGTAATCCCAATTTTTGACTCCATTCTTCTACATTATCTCTTGGCACTCTTTTATCTAATTTTATTGCAATATGAGGTATTGTATTTTGTTCACAATACTGAATAATTAATTGTGTAATACCACTTTTCCCATATCCTGCTTTTCCATGAATAATTATAGATTTACCTTCTTCAATTAATTCCTTGCATTTTGAGAATTCTTCTCTTTCTATTAAGTTACCATTAATTGGAGAAAAAAACTGATTATATTCATTGTTTAATTCTGTTATTCTTGGAAGAATTCTATCATCTTTCGATAAATTCCTAAACATTATATTTTTGGATTTTATAAAATTATCTAGATATATAACATCTATTTTTTGTGCTAAGATATTCTCATCTATCACCAGTTCTACAAAATAATTATAAATTATTTCAGTATCACCTATAAATAAATATTTTATTTTATTCAAAATAATACTTTTTAGTTCCTCATCTGGTATTTGATGATAATTTGTTCTATTTAGATAATCAATACTCTGAATCAAATCTCTTTCATCTTCTGGATTTAATTTCATTCTTTTGCAATAATTACTATAACATTTTATCATCTTATCATCAGATTTTTTTACCTGATTTTCATAAAAGTCTCTTGGGTTATCACTTGTATTTTTAGCTCTTTTTATTAGGTCTTCAAAAGCTATAAATGAAATCGGAGATACTAAACTAACAAAGAAATTAGTATCTCTATCTAATTGGTATTTCCAGTTTTTAAAAATATCATATTGATCCATAACAGAAAATTTCCAATTATCATTGTTTGCATATCTCCCTTTACATTGTTGGCTCTCTCTTGTTCCATCTTTATTCTCAATCCAGAGATCTGTACCTTTTTCATCATCACCTAAAGCTTCTAATGTAACACTTCTTATATCTTCTTCTATTACTCTTAATATTTGTAATATAAAGTATCTTATTTCAAATCTATTTCCTGCTTTATCAGTTCTTCCTCCTGCTTCAAATGACATATTCTCCTCCTTGTATAAATTATCTTTTATTTTAATAATCTCATTATTTCTTCTAAAATTCCTATTGTATCTTCATAACTAATATCTTCTGCATAACTAAACTTACTCTGATAATTTTTCCAATGCTCTTTTAGAATATCACTTTCTTTGATAACTTCCATTATTTCATCTATATTATTTAGTTTATCTATTGACTCTCTATACTCAAATTTCTTTACAATAGCTTGTCCTAACAATTCTTTATCAAAGTTTTGTTGTTGTGTAGTCCAAAGTATATAAATATCATAAAAATCCCTTGCTCTTGTTGTATCAACATTTCTTGAAATTATAGTTTCAAATTTATCTGCTATTACTGTTTCCATATTATATGCAAGTATTTCTATAGAACGATCTTCAAACATTAAACCAAACTTATAGTTTACTTCTTTGGGAACAATTACATCTCCTGTTGTTATATCCAATTTCATAGGTACAACTAATTTATCAAATTTGGCATCTAAAGAAACTCTATATCCTCCATATTCATCTTCTTGTCTTATTTCTTTTATATTTGTAAATTCAAAAGTAACTCCATCATCTAAATCTATATTGAATATTTCATTTAATATATTTTCTAGGTTGTCTTTTTCTAAATCAAAACCTTTTATTGTTGCATCCATATCCAATGTATTTCTCATATCTATTCCAACTATAGCAGTTATTAACATACCACCTTTTAATACAAATTTATATTTATAATTTGATACTGAAATTCTCTCTAATAACCTTTCTAGCATATAGTTTTGTAAAATAATATTTTCATTTACCTCAACTTTTGCTGACATGTTTTTTATCCATGCTTTTAATTGTGCTCTATTTTTTGCTATCATAATAGCACCTCCAAATATTTTCTTACTTCATTTTCTATATTAAATAATTTTGCATACTTATGTAGCTTTATTGAATTTCTATCTTTTCTTTCTGCATATCTCTTCATGGCATCTGTAAATAATGCAATCTCAATTTTCTTTTTATTTCTTATAATATCACATATGGTTCTTTCCAAATCATATACCTTAACCTTGTTACCATATAGTGTTTTCATTTCTATAATACCAACATTATATAATTCTTCTTTTAAATAAAAAAATTGATAGTTACTATTCTTAATTGATATGTTATTATAATTGCTTGGTACTGTTAATTGAAACTTTATAGGCGTTCTGTCACATAAATCATGAAAATATAAAGCTGTCTCATGTGAGAATATTCCTTTCTTACATATTGCTTGTGTTGTAAAATATGTATCTTCTATTGTATCTACACTTATATAAATACCTCTCGCTACTCTTTCAATTATTCCTCTTTCAATCATTCTAGTTAAAATTCTACTATTAATCCCTAAATCTTCTACTTCACTTGTTGTTATAATTCCGTTTCTTTTTTTCAATAACTCTTCAATTTTTTCAATATTATCCATTTTTATCTTCTCCTTTGTCGGAAATCTTCGTAAATATTATATCATTTACGAAGATTTCCGACAAGTATTTTGATGAAATTTTATAAAATTATTGATTTTTAATAAAATTTCTATTATACTTTTATTAGATGATTGAGAAGGCTCATTTCGGTGAGCAGTTATGATTTAGAATGTAGCTTATATAGAAATATATGAGCTACAGTTTTTTATTTTAAATTTATTTAAAAATGTTGATTTTTGCTAAAATACCTATTATACTTTTATTACATTAATTGTTGCACGCTTCGGTGTGGAGTTCGATTCATCTTTTATAAAGATGCTTAAAAGCCTTCTTGTGACAGAAGGCTTTACTTTTATAAATAATTTACTATATCTTCAAATGTATCATATCCACTTTCACTATTAATATGTCCTGCATTTGGTATTAAGATTTGTTCTGTAGCAATTTTGCCTGCAAAATCTTTTTCTACTTCATATTTTACATATGGATCATTGTCTGAATAAAAACATATTATTTCATTTGCATATTGTTTTACATTTTCTAAATTATCAAAATACATTGATTTATTTACTGCATCATATTCTTCATTTATTCCTAAGTAGTTATTAAATCCACATACAAATATTAATTTTTTTACTTTTACTTTATTTTCAGTTAAAAACTTTGATATAAATACTGGTGCAATGCTGTGTCCTATTATAGTTGTATTTTCATTGATTAACCCTAAATCTAAATAATTCTTTAATAATTTACTCCAATTATCATAATTTTGGTATCCTACTCCAATAGGAAAATCTGGTACATATACTTGTTTTCCTTCATCTTCTATAAAATCATGTAACCATCCTATCCAATTTGAATATGGGCTACTAAATGAGCCATGTATTATAAAATAATTTTCCATTAGCTTTGTTTCTCCTCTCATCTTTTAAAATAATGTATTTATTTATTCTTCAATTAATTTATGTTGTTCTGGATACCATGCTGGTGTACAAGGCATAGCAATTGTACATTTTCCATCCCAATAATATACTTCCCCTTTATCAATTAAAATCACATCACCCTTATTAAATTCAATTGTTTTGTCTTTTTTGTTTAATGTTCCTTTTCCTTCTATAACATAAATTAACTCTTTGCATTCTTCATTTACACAATATCCCTTATCTGGATATCTTCCACTTATAATTGCTGTAGAAAAATTAATATCTATATCATTTAAGGGATATTCTAATCCTTTACAGCTATCACTATTTGAAAACTCTTGTGCTTGTTCCAATTTTACTAACTTCATAATTTATATTCCTCCTATATTCTTCACATATTTTTTAATTTCGACTCTTCTTTATATTTAATTATAATAAGTCATCTTCTTCTATTAATGGAATTATATCTATTGCTGGTTCTTCATAAGGATGAACCTCTCTTAATCTTTTTAAAACTTTTTTAACTATACTAATATCACATCTTGCTTCTAATTTTTCTTCTTCTACAAATTCTAATTTATTTTTTTCTCCAATATATGGATTAGCAATATCAGAAGGTTTAAAAGTTCCTATGCACTTTGTAGCTATAGTACAATATGTATAGTTTCCTATAATTCCTGCACCCTCATCACAAATAGCATTTCTTACTTCTTCACTATTTTCAATTGGTACAGTTACAATAATTTTTACTTTTTTAACATCAATATTCATCTTTCTAATACCTCTAACTTTCTTTCAAATATTCTATTATGTTATTTGCTAACTCAACATCCATTCTCTTTATGGCTTCTTTTGTTACTCTTGCTATATGTGGTGTTACTATTACATTATTTCTTTTCGTATTTAATAGTTCTATATAATTTTCAGCATCTATATCTAATCCAACATTAAATGTTTCGTTTTCATCTGCACATCTTATTAACTCATTTATATCTACTATTTCTGCTCTTGATGTATTTATAAAAGTAGCTGTTTTTTTCATTAACCCAATTTTATCTTTTGATATTAGATTTTTATTTTCTTCATTTAGAGGAATATTTACAGTTATAATATCTGACTTAGTAAGTAAACTTTCTAAATCTAAAAACTCTACTCCTTGTTTTAATAAATCTTTATGTTTTTCTGGATTTAAAGTATTACAATAAATTTTCATATTAAAGACTTTTGCTATTTTTATTACTTCTCGTGATATTTTTCCTGCTCCTATAATTCCTATTGATCTATTGCTTATATCATTACTTCTTGCTGATAAGTCTTTTTTTGTTCCACCTTTAATAGCAATTTCATTAGCTTCTATAATCCTCTTTTTTAATCCTAATATTAAAGCAAATATATGCTCTGCTACTGATATTACATTTGATGTTTGACAATTAATAACTTTAATTAAATCTGATTCAAAAAAACTTTTATCTATATGGTCTATTCCTATTGATAAAGTCGCTATTATCTTCTTATCTATTTTTGTTATCATATCTTCAGTCATTTTCTCCTTAATGCCTATTATCAATATATCATAATCATCTAGTAACTTTGATAATTCTTCTTTGTTTGGTCTTTCTTCAGAAGTAGATATATCTAATTGTATTCCTGCATTTATTAATATTTCACATGCCTTTTTATCTAAATCTTTAAATACACTATATGCTTTTAACATTGTATTCCTCCTACAATTCTAATAATTTACATTGCTCTTTATACCAAGCTGGTGTACAAATCATAATTATCTTACAATTACCATTCCAATAGTAAATTTCTTTTTTATCTATTAGAATTACATCTCCTTGCTCAAAATTTATACTTTCATCTTTTTTGTTAAGAGTTCCCTTTCCATCTAGTATATAACATATTTTTTTACATTTTTCGTTAGTACAATATCCTTTTTCTGGATACCTTCCATTAATTGTATTTATACAAAAATCAATATCTTTATCATTTAAATTCATTGAATATTCTAACAATTTGCTTGTATCACTATTTTTTATTATTTGTGCATCATTAGATTTTACTATCTTCATTTTCTTCTTCCTTTCTTAATATTTCTAAAAAATCTCCCCTATCTAATTTTATCAACTTAGCATCCATCCCTAATTCTGTATTAGTTATATCTTTTCCAAACCATTCTGGAATTTCAAAATTATTATACTCATATTCGTTATTAAACTCTACTTCTGCTCTTATTAATCCTTTATATGTTCCCTGGTATATCTTAATCGTTATATTAGACTTTTCATTTATTAAATAACTATCTCTTATAATTACTTTTTTACAGTCTTTAATTAGTTTTAGAAATTGTTTTTCCGTTATTTCTTGTTTTTCTTTTTTATACTCTATATTACTAATTTTTGTTTTGGTTTCTAATATGAATTTGTCTGCTTTCTTTTGAACTCTTATTTGATTATCAATATTATCATTTATATAATATCTTTCATATCTAATTGGTTTTATATTCTTTAAATTAGGCATTTGCTTTATTAAATATTTTCTTTCAATTTCTTTAGTCATACACTTTCTACCTCTTTTATTACATTTTATAATCATAATCCCATAAACTTAATTTTCCGTTTATTTGTATTGGTTCTATTTCTTCTACATCTTCTATTTTAAATCCATATCCATCCCAATCACTTTTTGTTACTAATCCTCTATATACTTCTGGATTTTTAGGAACTACCTCTTTTCTAAATTTATCATCCACATAAATGCAATCTGTTATTTTTGCCTTTGCTATTATACACCCACTTGGATACTCTAAATTAAGATTTTCAAATCTATTCATTGCTTTTTTGTCTATTCCCTTACCTGCATGTATTAAAATATCTCCTCTATATTTTGTTTTCCATGTTCTAAATTCATACTCTTTATAGCCTTTGGCAATTAGAGTCGCCCATGGTTGTTTTATAGTTATAACTTTCATTTTCTTACTCCTTAATTTGTCAGATTGTTTCTGACAAATTTAAAATACTTTATTATCCTATTTTTCAAACTCATTCTTTCTACTTTTAAAAAATTCATAAAAATATTTTACATTTTCAAGTTCACTCCATTTTTGAACTTTATAATCTTCTGTATCTAAATTATATATTTTAGCATTTAAAATTCCTAGCATAAATGGAGAGTGTGTTGCTATAATAAATTGAATGCCCAGATATCTTGACATTTTATTTATTTCTTCTGCAAGTTTTACTTGATTTTGTGGGGATAATGAAACCTCTGGTTCATCTAATAAATATAATCTATCTGGTTCAATATTATCTTCTAAAATTTGCATTGTCGTTTCTCCATTAGAATATTTATCTTGCGAAAATTCAAATCTTGCAAACTGTTTTTCACCCTCTTTTGTTTGTAGAAATTCTTTAGCACTTTGCAAACCTCTTTCTCTAGCTAAATTACTTTCTATGCTTTCTTGTAGAACTGCATCTTGTTGTATTTTTCTTATTTCATATAGAATTTCTTCACTTTTAATATATCTACTATTTTCTGGTATTCTAGTAATCTTCCTACCATTTTCATCTTCTCCTAGTTGGTATTCACATTTTGATGCATATTCTTCAAAATAATCTAATGTTCCAATAACTTTAGTATTGTTTCTTTCTTTCCCTTTTAAATTTAATTTATGTGCAATAATATTTAATATCGTCGATTTTCCAGAACCATTATTACCATATAGTACAGTTATATTATCGAATAAAAATACATCTGGTTCTTTGTTTTTTAATACATTAAATGGATATATGTTATTATTTCTAATTTTACTATTACTTAATTTAAATGTCTTTAGATATATCAAATTTACCTCCAACTATCTAAGTATTTGTCTTTCCTAATTTATATCACAAATTAACAATTTTTCATAGTGTTTTGCCAATATTTACAAAACATATTTATCCTTACATTTGCTTAAATGCCACAAAATCTCCAATAGAAATAATGTCAAGAGCGAGTGATAACGAGTTTATTTACTCTTGATATTATTTTTATTGGAGATTAAAATTGCTTTTGCAAATATTATAGGATATAAAAAAATAAGCATCAGCACATATCTACTGACACCCATTTAATAAAGATTCTCTATAACTCATTTAAATAAATTCTTTCTAAGACTTGAAATATCTTACTTAATCTCATATCTACTAATCACCACAACCTATACCTGTTATACTTATCGTAGATACATTCTCAAATTTTTCAGTATTTCAAACACTTTGCTTTAATTTATAAAAATCCATTTATGTGTTTCCACTTACCATATCAGCAACTACTTTAACTTTCACACCCAAATTTTGATGTTTTTCTTTCCCCAATCTGCCCTTTTGTTCAAAAGTTATAATCTCTGAAACCATATCAAAATCAAGTATTACATGTCTTCTTTCAGTTGTAGAACTGCCACGCACTCCACATGTGTGGTGTGGGTCTGAGTGTAAGGTAGTCTTAATATGGAGTAAGTGTTGTTGTAAGGTTACTAATTTTCATTACTCATATCACATTCTACCCTAACTCTAACCTTTTTTATTACTTTTTTCTTAAAATTTCCGTCTTTATCTCTATCGTAAGCTATAAAATTTTGTTGGTCTATAAAATCTAATAACACTATATTTCTATAATCTTGTGTTAATTTGTTTCGTTCCACTATATGCTCTTTTGAAACATCTTTTTCTTTCTTAAACATATTTGAATGAGTTTTTACAATAAATCTTAACATATATGGGTCTGCTCTGCCACTTTCATTATACCCTCCAACAATAATATAGTCAACAAGTGTGTCAAAGACATCTATATCAAATTCTTCCATAATAGCGTTAGTGTCAAAAACTTTTTTTAATTTCTTTATGCCTCTTTCTATGCTGTCGTCATCTTCCATATTTGCTTGAATTTCCATTATTTTAGTGTCTACTTCTTTTATTTTTAATAAACACTCATCTTTCTTTTCTGTATAAATATCTTTTGTAATTGTACCATCTAGCATATAGTCTAATAACTTATTGCATTTATTTTTTAATTCTTCTTTTTGTGTTTCTAGTTTCTTTATATTATCTTTTGGAGAATTGCTTTTCATTAGACTTGATATATTATTTAGGAAATTGTCTACTAATAATTTGTTATCATTACATAGTAGTTTATATGCGTCTACAAATGACTTTTCTAATACATCTGCTCTCATTATTTTACATTTATTACAAAACTCTTTTCCTAGTTTACTTGCTGTTTGACATAGCCAAGCAGGTTTTGGATTTGCTGTTGTATATAGACTTCTTCTTGTAAAGGTACTTCCACAAAATCCACATCTAATTCTATTACTCATTGGGTATTTTCTTCCTACATTTCCAACTTTCCTACTTGCTGACCTGCCTCCGTTTCTTTCTTTCATTATTTGTTGTACTTTTTCAAATGTTTCTTCGTCTATTATTGCCTCGTGATGATTAGAAATATAATACTTATCTTCCTCTCCCATATTAGATAATCTTTTATGACTAATTGGGTCTATTGTAAATGTTTTTCCTTGTAGTACATCTCCTTTGTATTTTTCATTTTTTAGTATTTTTCTTACTGTTGTTTCGCACCATACAGCTTTTCCCTTTGGTGTTTTTATTCCCAGTTTAGTTAATTGTCTTGATATACTTTCTGCTCCAAATCCCTCTAAATATTTTTCATAAATTAGTCTAACAATTTCTGCCTCTTGTTCATTTATAGTTAAAGTGTTATCTTCTGGATTATAAGTATAACCTAAACAACCACCAAAGCCAATTAGTTCTCCTCGTTCCTTTTTCATTTTTAGTCCTAATTTTACGTGTGTAGATGTATTTTCGCTTTCTTGTTGTGCTACTGAACTTAATATTGTTAATAGTAATTCTCCTGACATTTCTAATGTATTTATTCCTTCTTCTTCAAAAAATACAGCTACATTATGCTCTTTTAACATTCTTACATATTTTAGTGTGTCTACTGTATTTCTTGCAAATCTTGATATTGACTTTGTCATTATCATATCAAATTTATCATCTAAAGCGTCCTGTATCATTTTCATAAAGTCATTTCTTTTATAGTCTAATGTACCAGAAATTGCCTCATCTGCATAAATTTCTATATACCTCCATTCTGGATTAGAGGTTATTTTTTCTTTGTAATATGCTTTTTGCGATTCATAACTGTTTTTTTGGTCTTCATCATCTGTACTTACTCTACAATATGCTGTTACTCTTAATCCTGTTGTAACCTTTAAACCAGTTGTACGATTTATTCGTCCATCGACTTTTTTTATTAAAGTTACATTCATTCATACCTCCTTTTCCAATTTTTAACCACTAACACATTATATTTTTATCTTCTTATTTTCAAATGTGTGAATTTTTATTTATTTTAGCTTTTGTTGATTTATATACTATTTCATCTATTTTATTATTATTTTTTAAATGATTTAATGCTCTTAATTGTAGTGTATATTGGAGTAATTTTTTATCTACTTTTTCACTGTTATTTGTTAAAACTTTCTCAATCAATGTTACCATCTCCTTTAAGTGATTGATAAAAACACTACCATTCAATTTTCTTTGGTAGTTATTGGTATATTTTCTCTTTATACCTTTTCCAATAATTCATTAGACAGATGTTTTGCTTACATCTCATAGGATTTTCACCTACCTGTTTACAGGCTTGTACTCATTGCGTGGGACGCTTTTAACGCTCGTTCTATGACTATACAAAAGTTTCTTTCCTCTTACACTTATCTTCGCCTTATTAGTTGCAAGCTAATATTTAAGTAATAGATTTTATTACTAGCTCAAGTAATCAAAGGACTGTATCTAATGAATTGCTATTCAATTTTCAATGTTCTTTAATTTTTCGAGATTTTCCCTCTCATATATAACAGCGTTTGAAAAGTTAAAAAGGTTATGTTTTTTTCAAAAAAATTTTATTTTTTGTATATGTGATTTTAAATCTCCTACTTATAACAGCGATTGAAAAATCAAAAACTTGACCTTTTTTTGAAAAAATTTTATTTTTTTTGAAGTTTTTATATATGAGATTTTCTCTCTTATCTATAACAGCGATTGAGAAATGAAAAATGGGACATTTTTAAAAAAATTTTTAATGAAAATTTAGATTTAAAATATAATTAGACACAAAAAAGAGATACTAACTTGTTTTTGTACTGAACCCAAAAAGTTGGACAGTATAAATTAGGCTACTAACAAGGAATG
>CASDJM010000053.1 GCA_949280815.1 uncultured Clostridia bacterium
ATTTTGGGACATTTTTAAAAGTTATTACTTAAGACATTATCATAAATTAATCATAGAGTTTTATAAAAGTTCAGAGTTTTTCTTGACTTATTTTCATAACCATGATAAAATATAAAACGTTATAATAAATTGCATGTAATATGCAGTTCCGTAACGGTTTAATTCTTTTCATAATAAGAAATATTACAAAAATAAGACGGAAAAAATTGGAAAAGAATTACCAAAGTAAAAAAACAGGAGGTGAAATTTAAGTGCCAACAATTAATCAATTAGTAAGAAAAGGAAGAAAGACAGGAGTAACAAAATCAACTGCACCAGCTCTTCAACATGGATGGAACTCTAAAAATAAAAAATTAACAAACAATAGAGCTCCACAAAAAAGAGGTGTATGTACTGTCGTAAAAACAGTTACCCCTAAAAAGCCAAACTCAGCTTTGAGAAAAGTTGCCAGAGTTAGACTTTCTAATGGTTATGAAGTTACATCTTATATCCCAGGTATAGGACATAACTTACAAGAACACAGTGTTGTATTAATTAGAGGTGGTAGGGTAAAAGACCTTCCAGGTGTTAGATACCATATCATTAGAGGAACTTTAGATACAGCAGGCGTGAAAGATAGAATGCAAGCACGTTCAAAGTATGGAGCTAAGAAACCTAAAAAATAAGTTAAATGAATGAAATCAGGCATTTTGCACATTTTCAATATTTCTTATAACCTTCGACATACCAACGTACGTCTTTAGCCTATAAGAAATATCGATAATGCACAATATACCTAATTTGCTTCATTTAGCAGAAAATAAATATTGGTTTCGTCTAAAAGTATTTTATAGTGCTTGTTATTTTGTCTAAACTTAAGGTACTTAAATTTAGAATAGATAGATAAGTACTATACGCAAGGAAGAAAAACTTTCTTGAGAGTACCTAGATACTTTTATAAAGTATCAGCAAATTAAAAGGAGGGAAGAATAGTGCCAAGAAAAGGATATATAGCAAAAAGAGAAGTATTACCAGATCCAATTTATAATAGCAAAGTTGTTACAAAATTAGTAAACAACATCATGCTAGATGGTAAAAAATCAGTTGCTCAAAAAATCGTATATGATGCATTTGACATTATTAAAGAAAAGGAAGGAAAAAATCCTTTAGAAGTTTTTGAAGCAGCATTAGAAAATGTTATGCCAGTTCTTGAAGTTAAAGCAAGAAGAGTTGGTGGAGCTACATATCAAGTTCCATTAGAGATTAGACCAGAAAGAAGACAAACTTTAGGATTAAGATGGATTGTAACTTATGCTAGAAATAGACATGAAAAAACAATGGCTCAGAAGTTGGCTGGTGAATTAATGGATGCTGTAGCTGGAAATGGTGGAGCATTTAAGAAGAAAGAAGATACACATAGAATGGCAGAGGCTAACAAAGCCTTCGCACATTACAAGTGGTAGAATTTTTGTAAAAGTAGCAATCTGCACATTTTCAAAAATAATTAAACAATTCGATGTACCATCATACACCTTCAGATTGCAATTAATAGAGGCAAATGAATTAAAATTCATCTACATACTGATACTGTAACAGCTAAAACTAACAGTATCAGCAAATGCACATCTTACAGCTTTTAACAAAAATTTAGTAAACCAATGGATAAAAGAAAAATTGAAAGGGGGAAATATACAAAATGGCAGGAAGAGCATACCCACTAGAAAGAACTAGAAATATAGGAATCATGGCACATATTGATGCCGGAAAAACAACAACAACAGAAAGAATTTTATTCTATACAGGAAAAACACATAAAATAGGAGAAGTTCACGAAGGTGCAGCAACTATGGACTGGATGGAACAAGAACAAGAAAGAGGTATTACCATTACATCTGCTTGTACTACTTGTTTCTGGAATAATAATAGAATTAATATTATTGATACTCCTGGACACGTTGACTTTACAGTAGAAGTTCAAAGATCTCTAAAAGTATTGGATGGAGCTGTAACAGTTTTAGCTGCTAAAGGTGGTGTACAACCACAAACAGAAACAGTTTGGAGACAAGCTGACAAATATAGTGTACCAAGAATGGTATATGTTAATAAAATGGATATTACGGGAGCTAATTTCATGCTTTGCGTGGATCAATTAAAGAATAGACTAAAAGCAAATGCTGTACCAATTCAATTACCAATTGGAGCAGAAGATAACTTCAAAGGAATTGTTGACTTAATCAACATGAGAGCTTTTATTCACAAAGATGATTTAGGAAAAGAAATTGAAGAAACAGATATTCCAGACGATATGAAAGATTTAGCACAAGAATATCATGATAAAATGTTAGAATCAGTTGCAGAACAAGATGAAGAATTAATGATGAAATATTTAGAGGGTGAAGAACTTTCAGAAGAAGAAATCAAAAAAGGATTACGTGCAGGAACAATCGCTAACGCAATCGTTCCTGTAACTTGTGGTTCTTCATATAAAAATAGAGGAGTTCAAGAATTATTAGATGCCATTGTTGATTATATGCCAGCACCAACTGATATTGCACATATTAAAGGTGTTGACTTAAATGGAGAAGAAGTAGAAAGAAAAACAGATGATAATGAACCATTTGCAGCATTAGCATTTAAGATTGCAACAGACCCATTTGTTGGAAAATTATGTTTCTTTAGAGTTTATTCAGGAACGCTTGAATCAGGTTCAACTGTATTAAATGCTAATAAAGATAAAAAAGAAAGAATTGGAAGAATTCTTCAAATGCACTCAAATCATAGAGAAGATATTGATAAAGTATATGCAGGTGATATCGCTGCTGCTGTTGGTATCAAAGAGGTAACAACAGGAGATACACTATGTGATATGAATCATCCAGTTATACTAGAATCAATGGAATTTCCTGAGCCAGTTATCGACGTTGCTATCGAACCAAAAGATAAGGTAGCACAAGAAAAATTGGGAATTGCTCTAGGAAAATTAGCAGAAGAAGACCCAACATTTAAAGCATATACTAACCATGAAACTGGGCAAACAATTATCGCTGGTATGGGTGAATTACACTTAGATATCATCGTAGATAGATTGAAAAGAGAATTTAAAGTAGAATGTAATGTTGGTAAGCCACAAGTTGCTTACAAAGAAACCATTAGAAATAAAGTAAAAGTTCAAGGTAAATTTATTCGTCAATCTGGTGGTAAAGGACAATATGGTGACGTTTGGTTTGAAATGGAACCATTAGAGCCAGGTAAAGGAATTGAATTTGAAAGTAAAATTGTTGGAGGAGCAGTTCCTAAAGAATATATTAAACCAATTGAACAAGGTATGAGAGAAGCAGCTGAAAGCGGAATCTTAGCGGGTTATCCAGTTATCGATTTCAAAGCTACTTTAGTTGATGGTTCTTACCATGAAGTTGACTCTTCAGAAATGGCGTTCAAGATTGCAGCATCTATGGCCTTCAAAGAAGGTTGTAAACAAGCAAAAGCAGTTATCTTAGAGCCTATTATGAAAGTTGAAATAACAGTTCCAGAAGAATATATGGGAGATGTTATTGGTGATGTAAACTCTAGACGTGGAAGAATGGAAGGTATGGATGGAAATGATGGAATGCAAGAAATCCACTCATTTGTACCACTTTCTGAAATGTTTGGTTATGCAACTGATTTACGTTCTAAGACACAAGGTAGAGGAACTTATACAATGGAACCTTCTCATTATGAAGAAGTTCCAAAATCAGTTTTCGATAATATTGTTGCATCTAGAGCAAAGAAAGATTAAAATTCAGCCTAAATTCAGCATCTTGCACATTTTCGTTAATGCACAATATACTAAATTTATACTGAATTTGGTTAAGATAAAATAAAAAAGACTTGATTTTTTGGCAAAAATATTATAAAATGCTTATGCAAAAGAAATATGTTATTAAATTTATTAAAATAAAATAGTAGCTAAGAGGCAGAAGGAGAGAATTAAGGATACAAAACGCAAGAGCGTTTTGCATAAGTTATCTGTAATCGGCAAAGCCTCAACAGCTAACTTAATTAAAGGAGGAATTTTCAAATGGCAAAAGCAAAATTTGAAAGAACAAAACCACATGTTAACATTGGTACAATCGGTCACGTAGACCATGGAAAAACAACAACAACAGCAGCTATTACAAAATATTTATCATTATTAGGAAAGGCACAATATGAAGCATATGATGCAATCGATGGTGCACCAGAAGAAAAAGCAAGAGGAATCACAATTAATACAGCACACGTTGAATATGAAACAGACAACAGACACTATGCACACGTTGACTGTCCAGGACATGCTGATTACGTTAAAAACATGATTACAGGTGCTGCTCAAATGGATGGTGCAGTATTAGTAGTATCAGCAGCTGATGGTCCTATGCCACAAACAAGAGAGCACATCTTATTGGCAAGACAAGTTGGTGTTAAATATATCGTTGTATACTTAAATAAATGTGATATGGTTGATGACCCAGAACTATTAGAATTAGTTGAAATGGAAGTTAGAGATTTACTTAGTGAATATGATTTCCCAGGAGACGAAATTCCAATTGTAAAAGGATCTTCATTACAAGTATTAGAAAGTTCATCTACAAACGCAGATGACGAAGTTTATAAACCTATGAAAGAATTAATGGAAGCAATTGATAGTTATATCCCAACACCAGAAAGACCAATCGACCAACCATTCTTAATGCCAGTTGAAGATGTATTCACAATTACAGGACGTGGAACAGTTGCAACAGGTAGAGTAGAAAGAGGAATTGTTAAAGTTTCTGATGAAGTTGAAATCATTGGATTATCAACAGAAAGAAAGAAAACTGTTATTACAGGTGTTGAAATGTTCAGAAAATTATTAGATCAAGCTGAAGCTGGAGATAATATCGGAGCATTATTAAGAGGAATTGATAGAAAAGAAATCGAAAGAGGTCAAGTTCTTGCAAAACCAGGAACAATCAATCCACATACAAAATTCACTTCTGAAGTTTATGTATTAACAAAAGAAGAAGGTGGAAGACATACACCATTCTTCAATGGATATAGACCACAATTCTATTTCAGAACAACAGACGTTACAGGTGTTATTGAATTAGCAGCTGGAACAGAAATGGTTATGCCAGGAGATAACGTATCAATGACAATCGAATTAATTACACCTATCGCTATCGAAAAAGGATTAAGATTCGCTATTCGTGAAGGTGGTAGAACAGTTGGTTCAGGTGTTGTTGCTGATATTTTAGCTTAATTGAAAATTTATATTTGTCGCATTGGGTCGTTTCCCCATGCGACATTTTTATTATAAAAATTAGTTTAAGGCTGAACTGTAACTATATTCTGTTACAGTTCAGCCTTATAATCTGTTGTTCTTGTGAGAAAAGAGCAAGGCTGACCAGTAATTATATTCTAGAAGAAATCTCCAATTTTTCTATAAAATACTTGCTTTTTTCTATAAAGAATAATAAAATAAATAAAAGTAAAATAAAATGAATTAAGGAATACTTTAGGAAGGGGAGCAAACTAATGAGAATCATATTAGATGCTATGGGAGGCGATAATGCACCAGATGCTAATATAAGAGGAGCAATTAATGCCATCGATAAAGTAAAGGCAGAAGTGATTTTAGTAGGGAAAGAAGAAGTAATTCGAAATAAAGTAAAAGAATTTTATGGAAAGGAAATAGAAGAAATATCAGATAGACTAAAAATTAAAAATGCGACAGAAACGATTGAAATGGAAGATACACCAACAATTGCTATCAAACACAAAAAGGATTCTTCCATGGTAGTTGGATTTAAAATGCTAAAAGAAAATGGGGGAGATGTATTTATCTCAGCTGGAAATTCAGGAGCTTTGTTGACAGGAGCAACTTTACTAGTAGGAAGAATCAAAGGAATTGACAGACCAGCTTTAGCAGGAATATTACCAGCGTACAAAAGCCAGTTGTTATTAATTGATGCAGGATCTAATACTAATTGTAAACCAATTAATTTATTACAGTTTGCACAAATGTCTAGCATTTATTTAAGAAATACCTACGGAATTGAACATCCAGCTATTGGATTATTAAATATAGGAACAGAAGAAACGAAGGGTAATGAATTAGTTAGAGAAAGTTATCATTTATTAAAGGAAAAGTCAGAAGCGTTAAATATTAATTTTGTTGGAAATGTAGAAGGGAGAGATGCTTTTTCTGGTAAAATAGATGCGATTGTAGCAGATGGATTTACAGGAAATGTGTTCTTGAAAACAACAGAAGGATTAGGAAAATTCGTAAAGAAAAGTTTAACAGAAAGTTTGACTAAAAATTGGTTAGCTAAGATTCTTTCTATACCAGCTTTACCAGCTATTAAGCGATTTAGCAAAACGATGGATTACAAATCTTATGGAGGTGCTTTATTCCTAGGAGTGAAAAAGCCAGTTGTAAAAGCACATGGAAGTAGTGATGCTTTATTATTTGAATATACGATTAAACAAGCAGAGAAATTTGTTAAAAATAGAGCAGTAGATCAGATGATAGAAGAGTTTGAAAAGAACCTAAAAACAGAAGAAAATTAGATTATTTTTGACCTAGTAGTATAAAATAAAAATATTTTTATATTATACTTGACAAATAGAAAAACATATATTATAAATGAAATATAAATAAGTCATTTATAAACTTGAGAGGAGGTGAACTCGAGGATGAGTTCAGAAGAAGTTTTAGAAAAAGTAAAAGGAATTATTATTGAACAACTAGGTGTAGCTGATACAGCAGTAACAATGGAAGCATCATTTATCGATGATTTAGGGGCTGATTCTTTAGATATTGTTGAATTGGTTATGGCATTAGAAGAAGAATTTGATATAGAAATTCCTGATAGTGATGCAGAAAAAGTGGTAACAGTAGGAGATGTAGTTGAATACATAAAAGAAAATGTAAAATAGTAAATAAAAAATGTGACAAAAGGGTGATTCCTTTTTGTCACATTTTTTGAATTGAGAGGTAATACCCTCTTTCTCCATTTTTATATTATAGAAAAGTTCTCTAAACATCCTATTAATTGACAGTATTGACAGAAGAAGAAGGAGTTTAAGGAAAGTTCCTTAAACTCTCTAATTGATTTGGATAAAACTTAAAGAAGTTAAACATGTAATCTGTTATTGTGTTTTTTCGAATAGTTGTATTAGAAAATAAATCAAAATCTGCTATATGGGTCCCTTGAGAAGACACTTGTAATTGTCCAAGTAAATCATTTTGATTGATAGGAGCTTGTAGGTAAGATTGAAGAGAGATATTAGCTTCTATTGTGGATACTAGATTCTTTTTTATGGAAATAATAGGTGTGTTTTCTAATGCGGAATCTACTCGAATTTCTAATTGATTTGTATATCCTTTTTCAATCAAAAAGAAATTTGGATTGTTTTTTTGCCAGTCAGAAATATATTGATTGACAAAATCTTTTATATTAAAATATTCGAATGTTTTAAAACTATATTCGATTAATTTAATACTATCTCTGGTTCTAAAGTTTTTGGTATCAGCACCAAGTACAACGCAAATAATATCCATTTCTCCTCTTTTACATGCTGTCACTAAACAACGATTAGCACCATTGGTAAAACCAGTTTTAATGCCATAAACTCCATTTAGATTTCCGAGTAATTCATTTGTGTTAGATAGATTTTTAGGGAAACCATTAATCGTAACAGTATAATTTTTTGTTCCAACAATGTTTAGAAAAGTAGGATTTTTTAGAGCATAATCAGAAAGAAGTGCTAATTCATATGCTGTTGTGTAATGGCCATCAGAATCTAGACCATGAGGAGATTCGAAATGAGTATTCGAAAGCCCTAGTTCTTGTGCTTTTGAATTCATAAGTTCAGCAAATCCCTCTATACTACCGCCTATATTTTCCGCTAAACATACAGCAGCATCGTTTCCAGAACATAACATTAAGCCATACATTAAATCACGAATGGTAATTTTATCTCCTGTTTTTAAGCCTAGACGGGAACCTCCTGTTCCAGCAGCTTTTTTCGAAGCTTCTACGGTGGCGTCTAGGGAACTGTTTTCAAGTACAATAATGGCTGTCATGATTTTTGTGGTAGATGCCATTTTGACTTTGTTTTTTTCGTTTTTTCGATATAATACATTTTTACTTAATCGGTCGAGTACAACACAAGAACGTGAGTTGACCTCTGGTACTTCCTTTGAATTGATAGATGATTCTATTTCTGCATTTACATCAATTGTTTCTTCATCAAAGTCATCAGCAAATGATAGGGTACTTATCTGAATTAGAAAAATGAATAGGATAAATGTTTTGTATAAATATTTTTTCATAATCCACCTCAAATCTTTATAGTTAAGCATATAAATTTTAGAATAAAATTATGATAATTTTCTTAAAAAATATATAAACTTTTAAGATAAAAGACAGTAGTACTGAGTGGCAACATTACGGCAGAAAGATAAAAATAGATTAATTAACGTAAAACCTTGATTTTATTCTAAAAATGTAATATAATTGTAATGTAGGCTTGTAGATTAATATGTGATTTGAAAAAGATACATCCGTAAGGGAAAAATAAAATAAAAAAAAATGTAAGAAATACAAGGAAAAAAGCCTATTGACTAAAATAAAAAAACGTGTAAAATGTTATATAGAAGGCAAAGTTTCTAAATAAAGGAGAGAAAGAAATGAACTTGAAAAAATTATTATTGAGTTTAATTAGTGTTGCAATATTTGGTGTATTTATAACTGTACAAGAAGTAACTTATGCGAAAACGTTGCCAGCAGGAGACGAGGTTTACATGGGTGTTAGAGAATTAATGGAAAATAGTACACCTGCCATGGGGTATGGTATTAATCAACCAGGACAAGCGAATGGAGCCTATATATGGAATATTGTAAGATATGATTCAAGTACATCAACTACCTATCACAATGATAATATTTATTGCATAAAAGCAGGAGTAGGTTTTACTGAGGCTGGTACAAGTAGTGCAGAAACTTTAAAACGTAGACCCTATAATGTGAACTATGATATGAAAACAGAAAGAGAAGCTATCAGAACTCATAAGGATAAAACAGGAGCACAAAATACTGTATTACAAGGACTAGTAGAAGGAAATATTACAGTAGGTGGTACAACCATTAATCGATATAATGCAATTCTAGCTGTTCTTGATAACTTGTATTTACCAGGAAAATCTACTGCAAATGAAAAGAAAGAGTTGATTTATAATGTTTTTAAAACCATTATAGAAGATGATGCTTATATCGATTATCGAGGAAGTATTTTGGAATTAGCAACTAGTAAAGTCTGGGGTACAGATGTATATGAATTGATTGAAAATCCAACCAAATATAACTTGTCAGATTCTTATGCTTTAACAGATAATGATATTAATGCTGTTCAACAAGCAGTTTTATGGTATTTCACAAACTATGGAGAAAGTAGTAATAAATATGATAAAACGAATGGTGAGAAAGACTGGATTCATTATTCATTAGATGGAGTTGATTATTCTAACAAACTAAGTGAATATAGTCGAAGTGACCAAATAGGAGAAGTTAGAAATTATCAAGCAGAAGTATTATATAATTATATGATAAAACAAGCAAAAGCAAATGCTAATAATTATGCTGATTCAAGTTCAAAGGCAGGAGCACCTGTTACAGTAGATACAACAACTTTAAATGGTGAAATATCTGGTGAAAATTATATTATGGGACCAATTCATATGACACAGACAAACTCTACTCCTTATACAATCGGTTTCAATGTAAAAAATAATGGAAGTGAAATCTCAACTTATCAATTATTAGATGAAAATAAAAATGCAGTAAAAGCAGGAACAACTGTAAAAGATTTAGTAGGAAAGAATTTCTATATTACGGTTCCAAAGAGTCAGGTAGATTCATTAACAATTGACATTACTGTTAATTATAATGATGCAAAAATGACATTATGGACTTCATCAGAAAGTAATGGAGAACAACCTTTGGTTGAAGTAGATAAAAAACCAGAATCAGTGTCAGTACAATTAAAGTTTCAGCCAAAAGGACAATTTGATTTAGCCTTAAGAAAATATATTACAAAAGTAGAACGTGATGGTAAGGAAATTTCAATAGCAAGTAGGGTTCCGAATATAGATGAAAATTCTTTAACATCTGGAACAACAGCAACTTATAAACATAAAAAAGATCCTGTAATGGTAGCAACGGGAGATACAGTAACTTATAAAATGACAATTTATAATGAAGCAGAAAAACAAGGTCGTGCTACTAAAGTAGTAGATCAATTACCAACAGGATTAAAATTTAGTAAAGTAATCAGTGGGAATTTTGAAAAAGAGTCTTATGATGAAACAACAAATACTTTATTGTTAACAAGAAAAGCTGGTAATGAAACAAATTTACCTGCTTATACCAAAGGAAGTTTAACTTCTGGTACAGGAACAGAAACGATAGAAATTGAATGTACAGTTACAGCAACACCTGATACAAAAAGTAATAAAGTTTTAACGAATGTAGCGTGGATTTCAGAAGAAGTTGATGCAGATGGTACAATAATTACAACACAAGTAGGTCAAGATCGAGATTCACAACCATCAACACATCCAGATGTTAATAAAGATAATATGTCTAACTATATTGGCAAAGATAATAAAACAGATTTAACAGATTCTAATTTCTATTATAAAGGACAACAAGATGACGATGACTTTGAAAAATTAGTTTTATTATCAGAAGCATTTGATTTGAAACTAATCAAACGTATTACAGCAGTAAATGATCAAAATGTACCAGAAAGAATAGAAAAGATTGATGTAAGTAAACTAAACACTTCTGCTTCTGATAGCAAAACAACAGCTGACTATCAATTAAATAAAGAACCAATTGGAGTTGCTAAAGGAGATATTGTAACATATACTTTTAGAATTTATAATGAAGGAATGTTAGATGGTTATGCACAAGAAATTACAGAGGACATACCAAAAGGGTTACAATTTATATGGTCCGAAAAAACAGGAGAAGAATTAAAGAATGACACAACTTTGACAGACGAAGAAAAGAATGCAATCGAATTCAACCAAAAATATTTATGGGGAAAATTCGTATATGATGATAAAAAAGAAAATATCATTCAAATTTCATCCGATTATCTATCAAAAGCAAATGAAACAACTGCACAAGGAAATTTAATTAAAGCATTTGGACAGAATGATGGAAGCAAAACAGAAAAAGATCTTTCTTATAAAGAATTAGCTGTAAAATTTAAAGTAGTATCTGAAAACGTAGCAGGAACAGTTATTAGAAATGAAGCAGCAATAACAGAAGATGCTGACGAAGATGGAAACCCAGTAGATGATAGAGATTCTGATACAGACAAATGGGTTAAATATGAAGATGATGAAGATTATGATAGAATTATTTTACAATCTTTTGACTTAGCTTTAAGAAAATTTATTATAGCAATTAGTGATGATACCAAAATAGAAAATAATGAATATTTGAAAAATGAAGATGGTTCTTATACCAGAGCACCAATTGTTGATACTTCTAAATTAAACACAGAAGATGAAAATGGAAAATTAATTACAACAGCAACTTATAACCATACCAAAGAACCAATTATTGTTAAGCCAAATGATATTGTAGTGTATATGCTAAGAGTATACAATGAAGGTGATGTAGATGGTTATGCAGCTGAAATCAAAGACCATTTACCACCATACTTAGAATATGTAGAGGATGAGTTTAATAAACAATATGGTTGGGAAGTATCAGAAAATGGAAGAACTGTAACAACTAAATATTTGGAAAATAGCTTAATTACGAAAGCACAAACAGATGAAAGCGGAAAAATTGTACTATCTTACAAAGAAGTGCCAATCATGTGTAAAGTAAGTGAAAAAGCTAAAACGAGTGAAAATATTACTAATATTGCTGATATTACAAAATATTTAGATAAAGATAAAAATTCAGTAGTAGACAGGGACTCACAAGAAAACAACGTAAAACTTCCACAAGATAAAGACTTACCAAGCTATAAAGATAGCGAAAAAGGAAGTTATGTACCAGGACAACAAGATGATGATGACTTTGAGAAAGTGAATGTAAAAATCTTTGACTTAGCTTTAAGAAAATGGGTAACACAAGCAATTGTTATCGAAAATGGACAACAAACCGTAACACAAACAGGACATGATGCATGGGATGATCCAGAAGCAGTTGTAAAAGTAGAATTACACAGAAAGAAATTAAATCAAGTAACCGTTAAATTTAGATATTCAATTCGTGTATATAATCAAGGTGAAGTAGAAGGATATGCAAAAGAAGTAACAGATTATATACCAGAAGGATTAAAATTTGTAGCAGAAGATAATCCAGGATGGACAGATGAAGGAAATAATGTAATTTCTACAACATTACTAGAAAATACTTTATTACAACCAGGTGAATATGCAGATGTAGAAGTTTTATTGACATGGATTAATAATGAAAACAATATGGGAGTTATGAATAATACAGCAGAAATATCAAAGGACTATAACAAATATGGATTACCAGATATTGACTCAACACCAGACAATAAAAAAGCAGGAGAAGATGATATTGATGATGCACCAGTTATGCTTTCTATTAGTACAGGTCAAATGAGAATTTATTTCACGTTAGGATTTATCATACTAATCACTACTGCAAGTGGAGTTATTCTAATCAAGAAATTTGTATTATAATATTATGATAATGTGACAAGAAGGGAACCCCTTCTTGTCACACTAATTTTTATATTATAGGAAAGTTCTCCGAACTTCCTATAATATAAAGCATTCCACAGAAGATTGCTTTGCAATTTTTGAAACACTGCGTAAGCGACCAGCTAACGCATACTGCCACTGTAACAAGTAAAGCTCTAACAAGTGTAGAAAAATATATATTACAACCTGCACTTGCAAAAAGTCAAAACTTAAATTGATTTAAGCATTGCAAAATAAAATAAAGTGTAGTAAAATAATGTTGGTTAATAAAAAGAGGTAAAATAGATGGAAAAGGATTTAAAGGAATTATCCAAGCAAGTCGAGCAAGAAATAAGACCTATTTTGGAAAAAGTGGATAAGATATGTGAGAATAACAGTAAGAAAGTTTTAGAGGCATTTCAAAAATGTGAATTACAAGAAGCACATTTGAATTCTTCGACAGGATATGGAATCGACGAGCCTGGTAGAAATAAAATAGAAGAGATATATAGTCACATATTTAAAGCAGAAGATAGTTTAGTGAGAAGTCAGTTGATATCAGGAACACATGCTTTATCAATTACTTTATCTGCTTTATTAAGACCAGAAGATACGATGCTTAGTATAACAGGAGAACCTTATGATACACTTCAAACCGTTATTGGAATTGGAAAAGAACAAAGTAAAAGTTCACTAAAGGCGTTTCATATTCATTATGAACAAATTGATTTAGTTGAAAATGAATTTGATATTTCGAAGATTCAAGATAGACTAAAGAAGCAAGATATAAAACTTGTTGAAATTCAGAGGTCAAGAGGATATTCAACTCGAAAAAGTTTAACCATAGAAAAGATAGAAAATGTAATACAAGCTATTAGAGAGATAAATAAAGATGTTATTATTATGGTTGACAATTGCTATGGAGAATTTGTGCAAGATAGAGAGCCAATTGAAATAGGAGCAGATATTGTTGTTGGATCATTAATGAAAAATTTAGGAGCAGGGATTGCAACTTCAGGTGCTTATATTGTAGGAAAGAAAGAGTTGATAGAACTATGTGCGGAAAGATTGACTTCACCAGGAATAGGAAAAGAAATAGGACCATCATTAAACCAAAATGCGTTATTTATTAAAGGACTATTTTTTGCACCTAGTGTAGTAGCAAGTAGTTTAAAAACTGCAATTTTTGCAAGTTGCCTATTAGGAAAATTAGGTTATCAAGTAGAACCAGAATATGATGAATCAAGAGCTGATATTGTACAGACTATTCATTTAGGAACAGAAGAAGATTTAGTTAAGTTTTGTCAAGGAATACAAATGGGTTCACCAATCGATTCTAATGTTATTCCATATCCAGGAGATATGGGAGGATATGAGGATAAAGTAATTATGGCAGCAGGTACTTTTACACAAGGCTCAACGATAGAACTTAGTTGTGATGGACCAATTCGAGAACCATATATAGCATATATGCAAGGAGGCCTTACATATGAATATGGAAAATTGGGTATATTAAAAGCAATTAAACATATGAAAAAATAAGAAGGGAGAAAGAAGATGTTAGTTGTTAGTGTTTTATCAGTTTTAATATTATTAGTAATAGGCATATTATTTTTTGGAGGAAGGGAACAAAGAAAACAAAACAAAAGGATTGAAAGAGAAAAAAGAAAAGCTGCGAAGATGGCTAAAAAGAAAAAAGAACTAGAAGAATATGAGAAATTTTTAAATTCTGTAGGTGATGAAAATGAAAAGCAATTTGAAATAACAGAAGAAGATCTTGAAGATGAAGAAGAGGATATCGTACAGAAGAACGAATATAAATCATATAAAGAAAATAATCCTAAATACAATCTAAGAAAGTATGAAGACGAAGAAGATGATTATTCTGATTTAGATAAGTATGAAGAAGACGAAGAAGATGATTATTCTGATTTAGATAAGTATGAAGAGGACGAAGAAGATGATTATTCTGATTTAGATAAGTATGAAGAAGACGAAGAAGATGATTATTCTGATTTAGATAAGTATGAAGA
>CASDJM010000054.1 GCA_949280815.1 uncultured Clostridia bacterium
TTGAATATAAAAAAGTGTCCTTATAAAAATTGTCCAAAAAAGTGTTGACAATCCATATTTTAAGATAAATAAAGAAAGGAGTCGTATGGTTATTTAAGTTATTAAATATATCATACAAGAAAATTATGAAAAATAAGATGGCACAAATTTTTTTTCAAATGACTTGACAGTTTACAATAATAAAGATAAAATAGAATAGGAAGGAAAAAATATATTGTTAAAGAAAATGAATATATATTTTATTCGAACATTGAAAATTAAATAAGAAAGAGGTGCATGATTATGAATATTGTAATCATAATCGCCACTATCTTAATCTCATTAGCAATCGGAATTCTAGTAGGAATGGCATATCGTAAAAAGATTGCAGAGTCTAAAATTCAAGGAGCAGAAAATGAAGCAAAAAGACTAGTTGATTTAGCGAAAATAGAAGCAGAAAATTTGAAAAAAGAAGAAATTTTCAAAGCGAAAGAAGAAATTATGAATAGCAGAAAAGAGTTAGATCAAGAGATTAAAGAAAGAAGAGGCGAAGTACAAAAACAAGAATCAAGGTTAATTCAAAAAGAAGAAAATCTAGAAAAGCGTGAAGGAAATTTTGAAAAGAAAGAACGAGAAGTAGAAAGAGAATTACAAGAAATTGAAAAACAAAAAGAAGAAATTATACAACTACATAATGAAGAAATGGAAACCCTTCAAAAGATTGCGGCTTTGACGAAGGAAGAGGCAAAAGCTAAATTATTATCTGAAATGGATAAAGAATTAACAGCTGAAAAGGCAGCTATAATTCGTGAAAAAGAACAAAAAGCAAAAGAAAGTGCTATTAAAAATGCTAAAGAAATCTTAAGCTATGCCGTACAAAAATGTGCAGCAGACCATTCTCAGGAAACTACAGTATCTATTGTAGCACTTCCAAATGATGATATGAAAGGAAGAATTATTGGTAGAGAAGGTAGAAATATAAAAGCATTAGAAACCTTAACAGGAATTGACTTAATCATTGATGATACACCAGAAGCAGTAGTTTTGTCAGGATTTGATCCTTTGAGAAGAGAGGTAGCTAAAATTGCTTTGGAAAAATTAATTGATGATGGAAGAATCCATCCAGCTAAAATAGAAGAAATGGTAGAAAAGGCAAAAGAAGAAGTAGATACCACAATAAAAGAAGAAGGAGAAAGAGCAGTATTAGAAACAGGAGTAATTGGACTTCATCCAGATGTTGTAAAACTAATAGGAAAACTAAAATATAGGACAAGTTATGGACAAAATGTACTAAATCATTCGATTGAAGTTTCCAACTTAGCAAGAATTATGGCAGAAGAATTAGGATTAGACCCCAAAATAGCAAGAAGAGCAGGATTACTACATGATATTGGAAAAGCGTTAGACCATGATATGGAAGGAACTCATGTTGAGATAGGAGTAGAAGTTCTTAAGAAATATAAAGAAAATCCTGTTGTGATTAATGCTGTAGAAGCTCATCATGGAGATGTAGAACCAAAAACCTTAGAAGCTGTTTTGATACAGGCAGCAGATGCCGTATCTGCATCAAGACCAGGTGCAAGAAGAGAGACAGTCGAAGCTTATATTAAAAGATTACAAAATCTTGAGGAAATTGCGGATTCTTTTGATGGAGTTGAAAAATCATTTGCTATTCAAGCTGGTAGAGAGGTTAGAATTATTGTAAAACCAGATAGAATATCAGATGATAAAATGACAATTCTTGCAAGAGATGTAGCGAAAAAGGTTGAAAGCGAAATGGATTATCCAGGACAAATAAAAGTAAATGTGATTAGAGAAACTAGAGTGATTGATTATGCAAAATAATTAAAAATAAAAAGAGAATGTCCTAGAATAAGAACCAGAAAGCCAAAAAATCCAGCTCAATAAGAGTTGGATTTTTTGGTTTCCGTTTTTTTTAGGATATTCTCTAATTATATAAGTAAATACTGTTAAATTAGTACTTATAGGATTTTGGAGTTAGGTTGACAGCATTGGCTGATTAGTAACTGTCACTACTGAATACTATCTGAAAAGTTATCTATATATATTGATTTAAAATTAAAATTATAGTATATTTAATATAACTTATGAAAACAAGGGGAGAAATTATGAGAAAAGTAAGATTTACTGAACAGTATGTAGAATGGTTGAGAGAAATATTAGATGATATAGTATATGGAAAGTTAAGTCCTGTCCAAGCTCGCGATATAATAAATACGAAAGCAAGAAATGTTGGTCTCGATGAAATAAGTGTTGACAGTATAAGAAGACATGTACGTAAATTACTAGAAAATGAACCTAAAAAATTAGAGCAATATAAAATCACGTTAAAACAAAATTGGCGAGAAATACCAGAAGAAGTGATAATAAATGAATTTGATAACATCATCAATCATAAAATGACCTTGAAGCAAGTTGCAGAAAAGTATCATAAAACCCCAAGGACAATTAAAAAAATAATAATGCAACATTTAGAAGGTGATTTAGAAGAACTAGAAATTTTCCAACTTGCAGTAAAAGATAATAGGGGAGTAGCCCGTGAAAAAAGAGAAGAGGTTAAAGAAAAGTGGGAAGAAATACAAAAAGAACAAGTAGTATTAAAGTCCGAATTTATTTCTATGTCCGAAGTAGAAAAGCGTTCTCAAATAATTTTAAAACGAAATAAATCAAAGATAAATAATGTTAAAGGTAAAAATTTGTCTTCTGATTCAATTAACAAAAAAATAGATGAAATATTGGACTATTTTCAAAAAAGAAATAGTAAACATCCTATTGAAGCTAAAAAAACACAAATTTCTAGGGATGATGCTTTACTAATGATTTTTAGACTACCTACTATGTTACAATATTCTATTGATGGTAAAATGAATGATGCTATAAATTCTTTAGATATGAATGATGAAATAGGTTTTATTAATGCAAATCATATTTTAAAAACTTTTCCTGGATTTTTATGTTATTCAAAGGAACGTCGAGAAACTATTATAAAAATACTAAAAGATAATGATATTCTTTATTTTTTAATAGAAAAACCGATGTTATTTATGTTAAGTCCTAAAGCAATATATGCTTTAATTCAATTTGCTAAAGATAATCACAAAGACAAATCTTTAAGCGAACTTAAAATTAATTCTATAATGATGAATAATTCTACATTAAAAAGAGTTTACAAAACAACTCTTGATGAACTTATTGAAAGATATCCTCTTCCTAACGAATATCAATCTAGCCAAAATAATTCAAATAATATCGTAGAAAATATGTTATTTGAAACTCAAAACGTTGGACTTGATGAAGTTAATGAATTGACAAAACAATTAGCCATTAGTATTAAAGAAGGAGTGAATATAGATTATGACGAAGGAAAACAATCTATATAAAGCATATGCAGAAATAGCTAAAATTTTGGAATTCTTAGAAGATGAATATTTACAAAAAATCCCTGATAAAATAATTAATCTTTTTAAACAAGAAAAGTTAAAAGATTATGATCCTATCATAGACCCCAATATATCTTTAAATAAACAAAATTTACAGAAAAAAACATTTGTATTGCTTGCTATAATCAATCTAAATTATTGGGTTGAAACCGAAGAAGAACGTGAAGCCTTAATTAAAATATATAAAGAAAATGACATTGTAGAAGAAAAAATTGCATTGGAAAAGTATCCTATTGACAATTTATTTAAGAATAAATCTAAAAATACAGTTACTAGTAATAGCATTGAAGATAGTATTATTACATATCAAGAAAAAAATTTCTTTATAAAAATTCTAGACAAAATGATATCATTGTTTAAACAAACATTAAAAAGAGGGTTTACGGAAAATAGAAAAAAATAGAAAGAAGGAATAAAATGAAAATCTTAGCCGTAGGCGATTTAATTGGTAACAGTGGGATTAAAGAATTAAAAAAGAAATTAGGAATCATAAAACAAGAAGAGCAAATCGATTTTGTGATTGTAAATGGAGAAAATTCAGCGGAAGGAATGGGAATAACCCAGCAAAACTTCAATGACATCTTAGCCTTAAATGTAGATGTTATCACAATGGGAAATCATACCTGGGGGAAAAAAGATATTTTTAAATTTATTGACCACCCCAAATTGATTCGACCAGCCAATTACCCAAAAGGTGTTGTTGGAAAAGGATACAACATTTATACCTGTCAGGATAAAAAAATAGCCGTGATTAATTTAATTGGTAGAGTTGATATCAATGTACTTACGGAAAATCCATTTGTCGTAGCAAAAGAAATAGTAGAGAAATTGCAACAAGAAGTAGATATGATTTTTGTTGACTTTCATGCAGAGGCAACGGCTGAAAAGATTGCCATGGGATATTTTTTAGATGGAAAAGTAACAGCAATTTATGGTACTCACACCCATGTGCAAACAGCAGATGAAAAGATTTTACCTAAAAAAACAGGCTATATAACTGATATTGGTATGACAGGTCCAAAATATTCTGTGATAGGAATGGACATTTCAGCTTCTTTAAAAAGATTTGAAACTAGTTTACCAGAAAGATATAAAATAGCAACAGGAGAATGTATTTTAAATGCTGTTGTATTTGATATAGATGATGCTAATAATAAGGTAAAAAATATAAAAAGATTATACTTATAGATTATTTGAAGATGAGTGTCGAAATAAGAAAAAGATTGCGATGAAATCACCTAAAAATTTCCAGAAAAGACTTTACAAATATTTCCATATAATATAAAATAACAATCGTAAAAGTTGCAACAAAAAATAAAATTATAGGAGGCAAAAGAAAAATGGAAGTTTTAAAAATTTCATCAAAATCAAATCCTAATTCAGTAGCAGGAGCAATTGCTGGATTAGTAAAAGAATCAAGTAAAGCAGAAATGCAAGCAATTGGAGCAGGAGCATTAAATCAGGCTGTAAAGGCAGTGGCGATAGCAAGAGGATTTGTTGCACCAGCAGGAGTGGATTTAGTTTGTATACCAGCGTTCGCAGAAGTGGAAGTTGAGGGGGAAGACAGAACAGGTATGAAACTAATTGTAGAATCAAGAACTTAAAATTTAAAATAAATGTGGGGCAATTGGGGAGGTTTCCTTTTGCTCTTTTTTATATTATATAAAGCTTTCCACAGAAAAATTGCATAGCAATTTTTTGAGGACGAACAATTAAACGTGGGCTGAATTCTACATATTGAATTTTATAAAATATTAATCCTACAAGCGTTGATTTTTGTTAAATAGGTAATCTATAAAATATGGCTCAAAATTCGAATCCAACTGAAAAATATTTAGAAATTCTTATGTGATAAAATGAGGAATGTTCAAGGCAAATGCTACTATATCAATATTTTCTCAATTTTTCGGTTACCCTACATAACGCTAGAAATATTTAAAATTAACAACTGTGAATTGTAACTTCTAACTTGTTCTTTCACAAAAAAATTACAATAAATATCTTGAAAAATCTTTTCATTTAAGATATGATAGCAAAAGAATAGAGGTGGAATATGAAATCAAATTGGATTAAATATGTTTTTATCATTTTTATAGTAGGCATGTTATTATTTGCTATTTTCAAAATTAGACAAGACGAGGAAGAAAAACAGCAAGAATTAGAACATACAAGTAGCCAAGAAGAAAAGATAACAGAATTGACATTAGGAATTGCTGAATTAGATACTATGAATCCAATTCTTAGTAACCATAAAAATGTGCAAGACATTTCAAAATTGATTTATGATTCATTAGTTACTTTAACCGCAGATTACAAAGCAGAGGCTTGTTTAGCAACAGAATGGGCAAAACAGAGTGATAATTCCTATCTTATCAAATTAAGAGAAAATGTGAAGTGGTCAGATGGAGAAAGATTTACAGCAGAAGATGTTAGATTTACGATTGACCGTTTAAAGGAAGTATCTTCAATTTATTCTTACAATGTGCAATATGTAACAGGTGTAGATATTATAGATGATTATACAGTAAAAATCAATTTAGATAGAGAGATACCTTTTTTTGAATATCAATTGACTTTTCCGATTTTATCAAAAGAGTATTATGAAGCAGAAGATTTTGTCAATACAGAAAAAAATAAATCACCAGTAGGAACTGGAAAATACAAGATTACAGAAGTACAGCCATCTTATATTATTTTAGAAAAAAATATAGGATGGTGGAACAAACAAACTAGTTTGACGATTGAGAAAATTACTGTGAATTTATATTCTTCAATAGGAGAGCTATATAATAGTTTCAAAATAGGAAATATTGATTTGATTTCAACGACAAATGATAATTTGCAAGAATATATCGGAATAATCGGGTATAGCTCAAAAGAATTGAAAGGGAGAGATCATACCTTTTTAGCACTTAATACACAAAATTATTTTTTATCAAAACAAGAAGTGAGAAAAGCAATAGCATATTCAATCGACAAAGAAAATATTGTATCAAGTATATTTAATAATAAATGTTTTACTAGCAGTTTTCCATTGGATTATGGAAGTTGGCTATCACAAGGACAAGATGTTAGTAATGGCTATAATTTAGAACAAGGAAAACAAGTTTTAACAGACAATGGCTGGATTTTTCGTTCAGGTACTTGGCAAAAAACGGAAAATCGCAAAACACAAGCAATAACATTAAGTCTTTTAGTAAGGGCTAGTGATGCTTCTAAAGTGTCTGTTGCTGAAAATCTAAAACAGCAATTGGAAAATCAAGGAATCAAAATTAATATTGTCCAAGCATCTGATGAACAATATAATAATAGTATTAATACAAAAAAATATGATATCGCTTTGTGTAGTATGACTCTTTCACCAAGTCCAAATCTTACTACTTATTTTGGAGAGGGGAATTTAGCAAATTATTCGAATGAAGAAGTTACTTCTATTATGAATGAAGTTAAAAATACAACAGATGAACAAGTTTTGCAAGAGAAATATACAAGACTGTCTGAACTTTATAAAACAGAGAGCCCTTATATAAGTTTATATAATAATAAGTATATAGTGGCTTATAATTCAGGATTGGTGGGTGAGATTACACCAAATTGGTTTTATCAGTTTTACGGTATAGAGGGATGGTACAAGTAAAATGCTAACCATATAAAACAAAAATATAATTATAGTAAGAAATTGTTACGATTCAGCATATTGATTTTTATAAAAAATATATAAGCTTTTAAGATAAAAGGTAGTAGGGATGAACTGTAACAAAGTAATTAGAACAAAATATAATTAAATTGTAAAAAAGTCTTGACAAAACAAAATTTTGATATATAATAAAAAACATCAAACAAAAGTTCAAAAATTTAAGGAGGAAAAAAACATGGAAGAAAATACAGAAAAGAAAAAAGCATTGGAGATGGCTATGAGTCAAATTGAAAAACAATTTGGTAAAGGGTCAGTTATGAAATTAGGAGAATTTAAAGCAATGGAAATAGAAGCCATACCAACAGGAGCTTTAAGTCTTGATATTGCATTGGGAATTGGAGGAGTTCCAAGAGGTAGAATTATAGAAGTCTATGGACCAGAATCTTCTGGTAAAACAACATTAGCATTACATGTTATAGCAGAAGCACAAAAAATTGGAGGAGAAGCAGCTTTTATTGATGCAGAGCATGCTCTAGATCCAGTTTATGCTAAAAAACTAGGAGTAGATATTGATAATTTAATTGTATCTCAACCAGATACAGGAGAACAAGCATTGGAAATTACAGAAAGTTTAGTAAGAAGTGGTGCTTTAGATGTCATTGTTGTTGACTCTGTTGCTGCTTTAGTTCCAAAAGCAGAAATTGATGGTGATATGGGAGATTCTCATATGGGATTACAAGCAAGATTAATGTCACAAGCTTTAAGAAAACTAGCTGGAGCTATCAATAAATCTAAAACAGTTTTAATTTTTATCAATCAATTAAGAGAAAAAATTGGAGTTATGTTTGGCAATCCAGAAACGACAACAGGTGGTAGAGCATTAAAATTCTATGCATCTGTCAGAATGGATATTAGAAAAATAGAAAATATTAAACAAGATGGAGAATTTAAAGGAAGTCGTGTACGTGTTAAAGTAGTTAAAAACAAAGTAGCACCACCTTTTAGAGAGGCAGAATTTGATGTTGTTTATGGAGAAGGAATTTCTAAAGCTGGAAATATTTTGGATATGGCTGTCAATTTAGACATTATAGAAAAAGCTGGTTCATGGTTTAGTTATAATGGAGAGAGAATTGGGCAAGGTAGAGAAAATGTTAAGAAATATCTAAAGGAAAATCCAGAAATACTAGAAGAAGTTGAGGAAAAAGTTAGAAAAGACTTTGCCAAAGCTTTTGAACAAAGTCTTGGAGAAGAATTACCAAATGAAGAAGAAGAAGAGTAAAAGAATAAAAGATATTTAGTTTAGAGGGGCTAAATAAATGATATGTATTTTATGCATATGGTTTATTTAGTCTTTTTTCGTTGTATAGAAGTAAAAGTGCAAAACAAAATATGTTGCTATTTTTTATCATTTATAGTAAAATAGGGAAGAAAAGAAAGGAAAAAAATATGTACACAGTAGAAGAATTTGATAAACAAAAAACAAAAATATTAAAATATATATTATATAAAAAAAGAACAGAGCAAGAAGTACGTAAAAAATTTTCAAGTACCATGGATGAGAATATGTTAGAAGACATTATAGAATATCTAAAAGAGGCCAAATACATCGACGACCACGAATTTATAGAAAAAACAATCAATAATTTTATGGCATTAAAAAATCTATCCATAAAAGAAATTCAATACAAATTAATAGCAAAAGGCTTGAGCAAAAACGAGATAGAAGATTACCTATATGAAAACAAAGAAGAATTAGAGCAATATGAAATAAAATCAGCAGAAAACATCTTATACAAAAAATCCATATCAATGGATCAAGAAGAAATAAAACAATACTTATTAAAAAAGGGATATAAACTAGAAAACATTAACAAAGCAATAGAAAATTAGGAGGAATTTAGGATAGATTTCGATTCTGTCGAATGGCGAGCTTGTGCCTGTCCCAGAGTCGCCATCCCAAAGCTACCACAAAAAAAGGAGAGAAATATGGCAATTTTAACTTTGGAAACGAAGAAATATGCGATTAAAATAGATAATTTTGAAGGACCACTGGATTTGTTGTGTCACTTGATTGATAAGAATAAGATGAATATTTATGATATTAATCTTAGTGAGATTACAGATCAATATATTGATTATTTGAAAGAACAAGAAAAATTGAATTTAGAGATTGCCAGTGAATTTTTAGTGATGGCATCTACATTATTATATTTGAAGTCTAAGAATCTATTACCAAAACAGGAGGAGGAAGAAGAGGAATTGACAGAGGAGGAATTGATTCGTAGAATTATTGAGTATAAGAAGTTTAAAGAGATGAGCAAAGTGTTTAAGAAGAACTATTTTGATTTTTCTAGGAGATTTTTTAAAGAACAAGATACGATTGACCTACCAAAACAAAAGTTAGAGAGAGATTATGAGAGAGATTTGATACCAGATATTTATAAAAGATTAGTGGAGAGAAATAGTGTGAAGTTAAATCAAAATGCTAAAAATATAGAAAAGATTGCAATTACAGATAATTATACTGTAGCAAGTAAAGTAAGAGAGATGTTTAAGGTTTTAGTAAAACAAAAAAGATTTGTTTTTAATAAGTTGTTTTCTATGAAGAAGCATGATAGACAAGAAGTAGTTACTGCTTTTTCTGGATTGCTGGAATTGTCTAGAAGGAGTAAGGTGGAAACGAGTCAAAAGGAAATTTTTGGCGATATTACTGTAGAGAAAGCTAAGAAAATAAGTTAATAGATGTTTAAAAAACAAAAAAATGGAAAAACTAATAGAAAACGAATTTAAGAATTTCTAAGCGGTGGCAACTGCAAAGAAATTCTATAAATTCCCATATTTATCTTCTACAGAAATTCCTCATACTATGAGAAATTTCTTAGAATATAAAAAACGAATTCAAAAAGGAGGCGTGTATATTGGTTTTTCTTTTTGTATGTATTTCTATTATTTTATTACTAATTAGTTTGATTTTAGCAAAGATAAAAATAGAGATAATCGATTTTCGATTTTGTTCAAGGACAAAAAGGCATTTGAATAAGGATTATGAAATTGTTATTAAACTATGTGTTTTGGGTTTTGTCCCTATTTTTAGAATGAATATTACAAAAACAAAGTTAGAAAAAATGAAATTAAAAGAGAAGATAAAAGATTTCGATTTTAAAGAATTAAAAGATAATCGCAAATTAGATCAAAATATTTTAACAGTTATTAAAAATATAGATATTATAATTAAAAATATTGAATTGTATGTCGATATTGGAACAGAAAATGCGAGTTTAACAGCTATTCTTGTTCCAGCAATTAGTACTGTTATTGCTATTATATTACACAAAAAGGTAAAAGATTTTGACAAGCAAATATTTGTCATCAACCCAGTTTATCAAAATCAAAATTTGGTAAATATATCTGTTTCAGGTATATTTGAAATAAAAATAAGCCATATTATAAATATTATTTATATTTTAAATAAAAAAGAGAAAAAAGGAGTGAAGGAATATGAGCGAACATCCCATAGAAGGTCTTATGGTTACAGCTATGAATAGTATTCAGGACATGATAGATGTTGATACAATTATTGGCGAACCGATTGAAACTTCCAATAATATTGTTATTATTCCTATATCAAAAGTATCATTTGGCTTTGCAGCAGGTGGTAGTGAATTTAAAGGAGAAACGATAGATGAATATACAAAAAAAGATAGAGAGGAAGAAATTCAATATCGATTGCCATTTGGCGGTGGTAGTGGAGCTGGTGTGACGATTAATCCAATTGCTTTTCTAGTGATTCAAGGTGATAATGTAAAATTAATGCCAGTTAATCATACTTCTTCTTTAGATAAATTGTTAGATTATATCCCAGATTTATTAGAGAAAACCAATAATATGATGAACCATTGTATGAAAAATAAAAAGGAAGAGACAGAAAAGATTTTAAAGGAAATGCAAAATAAACATGATAAGAGTATGAAAAAGGAAGAAGAAGATAAAAAAGCAATTGAGAAAAAGATTGAGAAAGAAGTGAAGAAGACTAGAAAGAAGAAAGAACCAGAAGTAGAGGAAACTTTTGAGTTCGAATATGATGAGACTTTGGAAGATGAATAATGGTTTTTATTTGTAACTTATAGCTACGTACCGTTTGTAATTGTACAACAGACGGTATTTTTGCTAGTTTTTCTAAGAGAATTGTAACATCGTAAAAAATATACAAACTTTTTGAATTAAAATATATCATTTTTAAAAAGTTAGTTACTGGTCAGCCTTGCTCTTTTCTCACAAGAACAGCAAATAATAAGGCCAAACAATAACAAAAGTTAGAATTAATTTATAAATATAAAGTGTAAATACTACACAAATAACAAGAATCATGATATAATAATAGAAGATGAAAATATAATAAGGAGAGAATCTATGATTCGTTTAGTAGCAAGCGACATTGATGGAACCATTATAGGAGAAAATAATAAAATAACATCTCAAAATTTAAAAGCCATTAACGATATAAGACAATCTAATATAGATTTTACCATTTGTACAGGAAAGCCATATTCTATGGTAAAAAATTTTTGTGAAAATTTGCATGCCAGTTATGGTATCTTTGGGAATGGAAATCAAATTATCGATTTAAAAACAGGAAAAGAGATTTATCGAAAAACGTTGTCACAGGAAGAAATGAATGCTTGTATTTCTTTGGCGAAAAAAGAAAATTTACATATCCATCTATATACAGACAATGAAGTAATTACGCCAGAATTACGATATATGGATTTAAGAAATTTTATTTTAAAGGATTCCTTATTTCATAGTGATTTGAAGTTTAAGATTGTTCCTGATATACAAGAATATATCAATCAAAATCAACTGACCGTTTTTAAACTAATTATTTCTAGTTCTTCCAGTTTATTAAATTTGCAAGATGAACTAAATCAGAAAATGAATTTGACAATATACAGGATTAATAAGTCACATGAATACAAAGATAAAATTATTAATAAGGAATATGAATATTTAGATATTACGCCAAATAAAACGAATAAGAGTGAAGCTTTGGAAACACTTTCAAAATATTTAAATCTTTCTTCGTCAGAGGTGATGGCGATTGGAGATAACTTGAATGATATTGATATGATTCAAAATTTTGGAGTGGGAGTAGCAGTAGCTAATGCTTATGATGCTGTGAAACAAGTAGCTAATTATACAACTACCAATAGTGTAGATGATAGTGGCTTTGCAGAGGCAGTTTATAAATATATTTCTTTTTAAAAATAATAACAAAATCTAAGATAATAAATTTAAAAGGCTCGTTCAAGCTGATTTTCATAGAAGTTCTAATTAATTTTATGGCTCTTTTCCACGTCAAGCGTGAAATCTTTCTATAAAATTGATAAAGAACTTCTAATTTAATTACTTCAATTCACTTTTTTCAAATTTATTATTTTAGATTTATAGTATTACATTTTTTTAACTTCTTAACAAATCAATCCAAGAATAGATTACCTTTTTAGACATTGTGAACAAATTTATTTTTTCTACATCATTTTTAGCAACAATATCGACAGTTGATAAAGTTTGCCCATCTAAAGAAAAGGAAACTTCACCTAATTTTTGACCAGCAGTAATAGGAGCAGAAATATTCTCATCTAAAGTTAAATTTTGTTCTATATTTTTATCTTTTCCTTTTTCAATTAAAGTACCACTATTTCCAGATAAAATAGCATCAACACTAGAACGAACACCTTTTGTAACATTCACTGTTTTTACGACTTCATCTTTTTTACCAAATTGTTTAAAAGAAAAAGTATTAAAGCCATAATCTAAAAGCTTTTGTGCTTCAGCAAAACGAACTTTAGTAGAAGGAGCTTTCATAATGACAGCAATCAAAGATAAGTCATCACGTGTAGCACTAGCAGATAAATTGTATAAAGCTAAGCCAGTAGAGCCAGTTTTTAAGCCAGTTGCTCCTTTATAAGAACGAATTAGTTTATTGGTATTGGTAAGTTCTGATTTTCCATCACGTAAAGAATCTGTCCAAATAGTAGTATATTGTGTTATCTGAGGATGATTATTTAATAATTCTTTTGACATTAAAGCAATATCAAAACTAGAAGTAACATGACCATCTTCATCTAATCCATGACAATTTTTAAAGGTAGTATCTTTCATTCCTAATTCTTTTGCTTTATCATTCATCATCTGTACAAAACCTTCTTCAGAACCCCCAATGTACTCTGCCATTGCAACCACACAATCATTGGCAGAAGCAACACAAATTGCTTTTAGCATTTGATCAACAGTCAAGGTTTCTCTTGGATCTAACCAAATTTGAGAACCACCCATAGAAGCAGCATTTTCGCTACAAGGAACAGAATCATTTAAAGAAATTCTTCCCTCATCAATAGCTTCCATGATTAACAAAATACTCATTACTTTTGTAACAGAAGCAGGTCGTAATGATTCATGACAGTTGTGTTCATATAAAACTTGACCAGTTGATTGCTCGATTAAAATAGCTGATGCTGATTCTAAATTTAGACTATTAGAACTAGTTGATTCTTCTGCATTAGTGGTAATGGTATTGTTTGCATTATTACTGGTGCTAGTATTCGTGTTACTAGTAGTATTGCTAGTATTTTTATTAGTGTTGTTAGAAGTATTACAAGTATCAGTGTTTGTATTGGTATTATTAGCAGTATTACTAGTATTAGTGCTTGTGTTGGTATTCGTATTTGTATTATTTCCAGTATTATTATTGTTGACTGGTGTCGAGCTACTAGACCATACATAGGTAGTTTCTTCTGCAAAACATGGTAATGTAAAAGAAAATATAAGTACTAATGTAACTAAAAAAGAAATTAATAATTTTATTTTGTGCATAATAATCCCTCCAATTATTAATAAACTATATTCGGTAAATAAAAAAATATGTTATCTAGTAAGATTGTTATAGACATTTCTTTTAAATTTAGGGTAACAAAAATGTAATATAAAAAGTATTTACAAAAAATAATTAATGTGGTATAAAAAGAATATAAATTATAACAAAACAACATAATACATTACATTTTATAACATATTTGTAAACTGGTATAAAAATTATAAAAAAGTATAAAAATAAACTTGTAATAAAAATGTAATATAATTAGTATTTACAAGAAAAAATACAAATGTTATAATCTGAATGTATAAATATGACGTATAATGTCATCAAAGGAGGAATTTTAGAAATGAGAAACAAAGGTATCACGTTAATTGCTTTAGTT
>CASDJM010000055.1 GCA_949280815.1 uncultured Clostridia bacterium
TTTTCCGTTAATGTTTAGAAATTTTTGGGACATTTTCAAAAGTTATTGACATAAATTTTCCAATATTTTCAAGTCTTTTGTCGAATTATACTAATCAATACTAATACAAGTGACCTCCACTTCATCATCCAAATACTTCCCAACAAACTCAATACAATTATCCAAACAAACCACTTTAGCCCTAGTGCCTTCATCAAATTGCTAGTTGCCTGAAAATTAATATAATCCATAAGATAAAAATTAGCAAAAGGCATATAAAAAATATAAGTATATACATCATTTTCCTTAATATAATAATCATCAAAAAAACTTTTAGCTTTCAAAGATACCAACTCATTTCCAAAAACCTCTTTTACTTTTTTCTCATAAATTCTTCATCTTTAATCATTCTAAAAATTGCCCAAACATCATTATTATAAGGAATTATATAAGATTCTTGATATCTATATCCTGAAACTTAGGTTTATATAAATATTATCATCTTCTGTAAAAACAACTAATCCATTAAATTTGCTTATTTCGATTAATTTCTTTATCAATATACTTTAGTTCTCTTGGTGTAATATCTTTGTGTAAAACAATATAAGACCTTTTATAAAAATCTTCATTCCATCGCTTTTCTTCTCTGGACATGATACCTACATATCGATTACTTCTTTGGTATAAGTATTTACAATCACATTTCCTTTTCCCTTTATACCTTCTAGCATATAACTGACAAAATTTATATTATCATCTGAAATTAATCCACCATATACAATTCCATTCAATATATACCTTAAATCTCTATTATCAATATCCCAATTATCCCTAGGAATACTTACTTGAACTCGTACAATAACCTCTTTATTCGCAAATAAACCATTATATTTCTCTCCAATTAATTGGAAAGTTCTTTCTAATCTTTTATTGTTATATGGTATTCTAACTGCTGGTAACAATTCACAAATTTTCAATTTCAAAATTTCATCTGAATATTCATCTTCGTAATCACTAATCCCTTCTTCTGTTCCTGGTAGGGGATAGTCTGGTGGCACTGGCCTTTTTAATTTATACATTTATAGATTCCATTTCTAAAAAGTTCCATTCTGTATAACACTTGATAAATATTGCTTTCATTCAAATCATCTTGCTTAAATTCTTTTATAGCAGTTTCAAATTCAATTAGTCTTTTCCTAAAGTTTTGTCTATCACATGTTGTAATTCTTTTTTCTAACATTGTAATTCCTCCCTTCGAGCTACTTTCTTATTTTTAGTTTGAAAATGGAACAGAAGTTACTTTAGATAAAAAAAGTATGATGTCCAGTTCAAACGGAACACTTATATCCTATCTTTGTTCAAATGAAGAATTATATACTGAATGGCTCATTATTCTATTTCAATATGTAATAATAATTTAAAAATAGAAGATTTTGATAAAATTATATTTTATGAGTATAAATTAAGTGATGTTGATATTAAATTAGTTAAAGAAATTTGTAGTCAATATTTAAAAAATAAAAATTTAGAAATTTTAATTTATACAGATGATAAAGAAAATCAAGAAGAACTATATATAGATGATGTGTATTCATATAATTCATTTAGAGTTATTGTAGATTCCACTGATAACAATTATAATGAAAAACATATATGTAAAATTAGAAATTTAAAACAAGAGCTTCGAAAATAATTAATAACTATGATAGTTCTTATAAAATCTTAACAAATATAAATTAAAAAATACATACAAAAGTGTTTCATACCACATGGAAAGGAGGTGATGCACGTGTGGTAGGAAATATCGAAAAAAGAGGAGAGAATTCATACAAGCTAAGAGTATCTGGAGGCTACACAGGAGAAGGCAAGAGAATCATTTACAAAAAGACAGTCCAAGCCAAAAACAAAGCAGAAGCCGAAAAAGAACTAGCACTCTTTATATCAGAAATAGAAACAGGACAAGCCTTATCAGCAAAGAAAATGCGTTTTAGAGATTATGCTGACTTTTGGATTAACAATTATGCCATTCCAAATTTATCTCCAAAAACGTATGAAAGATATAAAAGTATGCTAAAAGCTAGAATTCTCCCTTATCTCGGCAATATGTATCTAGACAAAATTCAACCAATGCAATTAATGTATCTATATCAAGAGCTAACAGAATCGACCTACACTAAAAAAAACATAACCGTAAACTATCTTCTAAAACAGTATTAGAACATCATAGAGTATTGCATTCTATGTTACAACAAGCAGTTTATTGGCAAATGATACCTTATAATCCAGCATCAAGAATACGACCGCCAAAATCTAAAAAACCTAATATTAACTTTTATGATGACGCTCAAACGATTGCATTAATTAAGGCATTGGAAGGCGAAGAATTGAAATTTCGAGTTATCATTCTTCTAACAATTTTTACTGGCTCAAGGCGTGGGGAAGTGTTAGGACTAGAATGGCAAGACATTGATTTTAAAAATTCTTCTCTAACAGTTAGGCAAGCAAGTCAATATGTTTCTGCTTAATTAACATTAAATTATTCATAAGCAGAAACTATTTGTATATTATAGAATTTTAATCAAATATATTTTAAATATCGAAAATTCAAAGTTTACCAAAAAACTTTTTACATAGATTTGTGCCCATAACATGTGCAATATTTTTTATGTAACTTGTTATAGGCAAAAATAAAAGAGCCTGCAATCTCTTGCGACTCTAATTCTTTTAAGCATTTCTTCAAAATGAATAATATTTTATCACAAAATTCCAGCTATTTCTTGTATAAAAATCTCAAAATTCCATTTTGTAATTTTTTTCAATAATGCATTCTATATTTTAAGTATTTAAAAAATACTCTATACTATTTATATATTGATCTTGTGCATTTAAACAAGTATCAATTAAATAACCTTTTTCTTTATTACTTTGATATTGATTTAATCCTCTATAATAGAATAATTTGTCTTTATCTAAAATAATAAATGGTATTATATTATTTTTTAAACATTCCTTAAACATTACAATTCTTCCGACTCTACCATTCCCATCTTGAAATGGATGTATTTTCTCAAATTTTGAATGAAATTCGATTATTTGATTTATAGTTACTTGTTTTAAAGAATTATACCATTCCATTAGTTTGCTCATATCTCTTCCGACATTTTTTGGCTCAGTTGTTTTCATATTTCCAGCTTCATTAGGTAATTTTTTATATTTACCAACATTAAACCACTCTTTTCTACTATCTGATGTCCCTTCTTTTAATATCTTATGAAATTCTTTTATCATATCTTCAGTTAGTTTTTTATCTGCTATGTCTAACATATAATCTACTAATTTGAAATGATTAGCTGTTTCTAAAACATCATCTATATCAGTAATAGAATCTTTTTCAGCTATCAAAGTATTTGTTTCATAAATATATCTTGTTTGATCTTCTGTAAGTTTACTTCCTTCAATATGGTTTGTATTGTATGCAAAAGTAACTTGAGTGTTATGATATAAATTACCTTTTAATTTCATATTTTTTTGTTCTCTTAATACTTCTAAAATATTTATTTTTGATATATCAAAATCATCTTCTTTTAGCAATTCATCAATTGAAATCTCAAATAATTCAGCTAATTTTTTTAATGATTCAATATTAGGTTCTAATGTTCCAGATTCGTATTTAGATACTGTAGCTGGTTTTACACCTAATGCTTCAGCAATTTCGACTTGAGTCATATTTTTATTTTCTCTATTTAATTTTATTTTTTCTCCTAACATAATAAAAAACTCTCCTTGTATAATATATTTAGGTTTTTAAATAAGGGTTTACCTATAAACCTTTATAGAATTTTATATCAAATTATGATATAATTTATGTTAACACTGTGGACTTTTTCATTCTCCTTGTAGCTTAGACTACTTGCGAAAGAATATTGCCACAGTTTTATTATTAATTGGTTATTAGTTAGATAGAGCTTTGACTCTTTATCTCATGCAAGGTTACAAGTAGTAAAACTAGTGGGTGTTGTCACAAGTGTTAAAATTTATTTGCAAAGGAGTTGATCTTTTATGATCTACATCGGCATTGACATTGCCAAAAATTCTCACTTCGCCTCTGCTGTTAACTCAGATGGTGAAATTTTAATCAAACCTTTTTCTTTTGATAATTCTAGAGAAGGTTTTAATCTTTTCCTTTCTAAAATTAAGGACTTTTCTTTGAATGACTGTCTTATTGGTCTTGAATCTACTGGACATTATGGCGATAATCTTATTTGCTTTTTATTTCCTAAAAGATTTAAAATTGGTTTTATTAATGCCATTCAAACAAATTCTTTAAGAAATTCTAATATTAGAAAAACAAAAAATGATAAGATTGATACTTTCTTAATTTCTAAATGCTTAATTTTAGGTAATTATACTCTAATAAAAGAAAAAGATATTAATACAATCAAACTCAGAACCTTATGTCGTTTTAGATTTGATATTATTCAGTCTCAAACTAAATTCAAAACTCAGCTCACAACCTGTTTAGATTTACTTTTTCCAGAATTGTATATTTTCTTTAAAGGTAATCTTCATTTAAAAACTTCTTATAATTTACTGCAAAAATATTCTTCTCCCAAAGAAATTTCAAATGCTAGAATTACTACTCTTACAAAACTTTTAACAACTAGCTCTAAAGGTTATTATTCGTATGATCAAGCTGTAATTTTAAAGAAAATAGCTAAAGACAGCATTGGCGTCGATAATCCAGCAATTTCCATTCAGATAAAATGTTTGATTAATCAACTTGCATTGCTTAAAGAACAAATTAGTAGTATCGATAAAAATATTAAAGAAATTATGGATAATCTATATTCTCCTATCTTTACAATTCCAGGTATTAGTTATACTTTAGGTGCTATTATTCTTAGTGAAATTGGCGATATTCATAAATTTAGTAATCCAACAAAATTATTAGCATATGCAGGCTTAGACCCTAGCGTTCGACAATCTGGAAATTTCAACGCTAAGACTACTAGAATCTCTAAAAGAGGTTCTAAACACCTACGATATGCTATCCACAGAGCAACATTCGTTATTGTTTACAACAACGATGTGTTCTATGAATATTATACTACTAAACGTTCAAAAGGTAAATCTCACAATAATGCATTAGGACATGTTTGTAATAAATTGACTAGAATTATATTTAAGTTATTGACTGAAAACATACCATTTAATTTAAGTTAACAAATTTTCAATGCTCATATTTCCATTATTTAACAGTTTTAAAAATTTGTCTTAAAACTGTTATTAGTCTTGGGAATTTTTATATATTTAAAAATATTAAAAAATTTTTAATATTTCTATTGACAATTAATAGTTAGTCTTTCGGCTATAATAATATTATAACATACTGTTTCTGAAAAGGAAAGTTTTTGTTTTGCTTTTATTCAATTATTTCTAAAATAGAATTCGCACTTAATTAAGACATTAACTTACTTTTAATTACATTTTCCTTTATACTTAATATGCTGGTTTATCGCCTTTGATTTTATCTTAGCTAAATAATAATCAATAATTGATCTAAAGCAAATATAATTAAATATAATAGATACACCTGTTAATACTTCAGAAATCAAATATTTCATAATCCAGTATATATAATAGTAATTTTATTTTATAAAATCTTTAAACTCTATAGAGGAGAGAATTCATATAGGCTAAGAGTATCGGGAGGCTATACTGGAGAAGGCAAAAGAATCATTTACAAAAAGACAGTCCAAGCCAAAAACAAAGCAGAAGCCGAAAAAGAACTAGCACTCTTTATATCAGAAATAGAAACAGGACAAGCCTTATCAGCAAAGAAAATGCGTTTTAGAGATTATGCTGACTTTTGGATTAACAATTATGCCATTCCAAATTTATCTCCAAAAACGTATGAAAGATATAAAAGTATGCTAAAAGCTAGAATTCTCCCTTATCTCGGCAATATGTATCTAGACAAAATTCAACCAATGCAATTAATGTATCTATATCAAGAGCTAACAGAATCGACCTACACTAAAAAAAACATAACCGTAAACTATCTTCTAAAACAGTATTAGAACATCATAGAGTATTGCATTCTATGTTACAACAAGCAGTTTATTGGCAAATGATACCTTATAATCCAGCATCAAGAATACGACCGCCAAAATCTAAAAAACCTAATATTAACTTTTATGATGACGCTCAAACGATTGCATTAATTAAGGCATTGGAAGGCGAAGAATTGAAATTTCGAGTTATCATTCTTCTAACAATTTTTACTGGCTCAAGGCGTGGGGAAGTGTTAGGACTAGAATGGCAAGACATTGATTTTAAAAATTCTTCTCTAACAGTTAGGCAAGCAAGCCAATATGTTTCTGCTATTGGAATTTATACCAAAGATCCAAAAACAGAAACATCAAACAGGATGATTAGTATTCCTGAATCAATTATTAAATTACTAAAAGAGTACAAAAGAAAACAACTAGAAGCTAGACTTCGTTTGGGAGACAAATGGATTGAAACAAATCGTTTATTTGTTCAATGGAATGGTAGCCCTATGCACCCAGACACAATTACTAAATGGTTTAGGCAGTTCCTAGAAGATAAAAACTTGCCACATATTACATTTCATGGCTTACGCCATACACATGCAACTTTGTTAATTTCACAAGGTTTGGATGTTCGAACGGTTAGTAATCGATTAGGACATGCACAAACATCTACAACTTTGAATATCTATGCCCATGCCTTTGCGAAAATGGACAGAGAGGCATCAGATAAACTTGATAATCTTCTTTATCGAGAAGATACAAAAAAATATTTTAAAGCCAATTAGAGGCTTATCATATAAATTTACAAATAGAAATGAAAGGATAAAATTCAATGAATAAAATACGATACAAAAAAGAAGAAATCAAGACAGTGCAGTTTCTGCTTAGTTAGGCATTAAATTATTCATAAGCAGAAACTATTTGTATATTATAGAATTTTAACCAAATATATTTAATATCGAAAATTCAAAGTTTACCAAAAAACTTTTTTACATAGATTTGTGCTCATAACGTGCCCAATATTTTTTATGTAACTTGTTATAGGCAAAAATAAAAGAGCCTTCAATCTCTTGCGACTCTAGTAAAATTCTTGGTTGCGGAAGATGGACTCGAACCATGGACCTTCGGGTTATGAGTCATTTTTGCAAACGATTGGTAGACAAGGCTTTGAGGTGTATTTGTTGGTATATTTGGTGTGCCCAATTTTTTGACTTTGTAAATTTATGTGATTTTGGGTTCTTTTTTGGGAATAGTGTGCCCAAATTGAGCCCAGTTATGGCTTAGGTTGTTCATTACTTTTTATGACCGCTTAAGCCTACAAAATTATATTGAATTTATGGAGGTTTTGATTATGAATAAAAAGTATTTTTGTTGCTTTGAAAGTATGAATAATGATTTTGATAGTGAGGATGACTTGATAACAGATTGGATAGATTTTAGGTCTGAAGAGTTGGAAACTAATTTGAGTGAGGAAGATAAAAGGCATTTGCTTAAGTTTGATGTGTTTGCTGATAGAATTTTGGATGCTACTTTGGATTCTAAAAAGGATTATGTTTCTGATGTGCTAGATGATTTGCGTGATGATTTTTTGCAACATTGTATTTATTGGAATGATAAGTATTATAAGACTGGGTTTGATGATGCTGTTAAAATAATTATGAAGTGTAACAATAAGTAATTTCTTATATTTCTAAAGTTTTTTAAATTGTAGAAAACTTTGCGACGTATTTAATAAAATAGAAGTGGAAAAAAGGAATTTTTTAATATTTTTTTCTTTTTTCTCACTTTTTAAATTAATTTTTTGAATATGCTTATTCATGAAAACAAGTTCTTTAACATGTAATTTTTATTGTTAATAATACATAAACTGTTAATTATTAAAGAATTTGTTTTCTTTAATCTACTTTCCTTTTCTTCATTATGATTGTTTTCCACTCATGTGACTTCTTTCTATCTAAATATTTCTTTTTTTCTGGTTCTAGTGAAAATTTATAATTTTCTAATAAAATCGCTGAGATTTCAGTAAAATATTTTTCAAGGTTTGCTGTTAATTCTTTCTTTGTTTGTTTTGTATTCACTTTAAATTCATTTGAATTCACATCTAATATTTCATTTAATTTATATACATCTTTTCCTCTAAATGATTTAATCCCTTTAAGATACTTCTTATAATCTGAATAAAAATCATAATTTATTGATGATAGTGTGACAAAAAGACCATTTAACTTTATTTTTCTTATAGTATTTTCAATTTCTTTTCTGTATAATATATAAACATTATTATGTTCATCTTTCATATTTGCTTTTGTAAAAAAATTTGAGTTAATAACCAAATCAAATCGAAAATTTCTATAATAATGATTATAAGAAATGGTATAAGAAATATTACTGAAATCCTCAAAAGTTCCTTTATGAAATGGAATTTCATAATATTTATTTCTTTTTATTAAAAATTCTTGAAATTTATGAATCCATTTTCTAAAGCTTAAACTCTTTTCTACATACTCTATTTTTATATTAATGTTTTTATAATTTTCTATATTGTATTCATTTCCAAATTCCCTAATTAACTTGTAAAAATCACAAATAGCAAAAAGACTATTTGCCGGTCCTGTTCCTATATCTAAAACATATATATTTCTCTTAATAGGTAGCACTTTTCGACAATACATATCGTAAAGAGTTAGTAGCATTCTTTGATATCTATCTAAAAAATGGTGTATAACATATGATATTACTTCTTTATCATCAAATTTCAAATTATCACAATTTCCAAGAGTATCATCCCACTTTTCTAATATATATTTTTCGCAGTTTTCTTTAGTATCTGTTATATTTTCTTTTATATATTCTAATAAATTATGTTTCATTTCTTCACTAAGTTTTTGAATTTTTTTATTTTCCTCCACCCATACTATAAACTTTGAATTCATATTATTTCCTCTTTTTATATAACTTTTTTAAATATTTCTCTTTAAAGTTTCTAATTGTCATTCCATTTTTTGTAATTCATTGATTTAAGATTTTACTTTTTACATTTAGGACAATAGCATCTCTCTAGTAGATGATCTGCCCTTATAGCCCATTCATAGTTACAATTTAAACATTTAGCATTTACATTTTCCTTTGATGCAATATAATTTTTTATTTCTATATTACCATTGCTTCTTTTTTTTACCTTTTCCTCATATTTGATTGTTTTGTTCTCTAACTTACTTTCATAAAATGCATTAATCTCATTCGCACAAAATGGACATTTTTTAATATTTAATCCTTCAGAATATGTTGTATTCCATTTTCGTTTACATTTATTACATTGCAGTTTAACTCCATTATTTAATAATCCACCAAATTCAATAAGTTTTAAATATTTGCATTTCATATTGTTTTCATACTCTTGCTTAGTATCTATTTTACTGCTAACTTTAATTTTTTTAATATTCTGTATGTTAGCATTTTTTCTTGTAGAATCTTTTAAATTTAAATTAATATGAGATATAATAAATGTTAATTTTTGTGGAGCTTTTGACCAGTCAATATTCATAACATAACACTTTCTGTTATTGGATTCATAATATAATTGATATTTCATCTTTTCCATTTTAAATTTATAAGATTTAATTTCTAAAATACTTTTTTCATTTGATAAATCACATTTAGCTAATACTTTCTTATCTTTTGAAAATACAAGTTCTTGAGAAAGAATCTCTTTATTTTTAAATATACTTTGCTTTATATAATCAATCAAAGGTTTTATATTTATTTTTAATTCTTCTATTACTTCATTTATTCTTTTAACTTTATCTGAATCTTTTTCGTTGATAGCAGAAATAGTACCATCATTATTAAAATTAACCAAAAGTTCATCATACATTGATGGTAATCTACCAATGTATTTGAGTTTTCTTTTATTTTCTAATAAAAATTCTGATGAATCAATTTCTTTTACATTTAATAATGTATTTATTAAGTGTTCAATAGTCATTCCACTTATGTTAGTTTCAAATTTTTTCATCTTTTTAGTGTTTATTTCTATTTTCTTTACTACTTTAACATTATATTCTAATTTAGGAAAATCAGTAAAACAATATTTAAAATTAGGATAGGTTGATAAATAACTAGCAGGAATTATATAATCATTATTTAATTCAAATACATTATTATTAGTTATCAATAATTTATTTCCATTCATTTTTTTAAATAATTGCCACTCTAACAAACAATCATTAGATCCAGTATGAACTTCTAATATATTATCAATTCCATATATTGCACACAAATTATCTTTTGTTACATTTCCTCCAGTAAAACTAGATGATATAATATCATGCTTAAAATTATAAAAATTCATTCGTTCATACCCTTTTAACTTTTTCCTTTTTAAATAATTTTTAATAAATCTTTCGTCTAAATTTCCAAAAGTTAAAATTGTTCTAGTATCTAATTCAAATTCTTTAATTATTGAATATATTTCTTCTTGCGAAAAAGGTTTTGCATTTTTTAAGTCCTTCTTTGTAATTCCATTTATATATGTAGTATATACATCTGAATTTAGTTCTAGTGGTAAAAATTTATTAAACATCTTTTCATCATCAGGTTTATATATAGACACAGATAATAAATCATCTTTTATTGAAGATAATCCATTCGTTTCTACATCTAATACTACATACTTTTGGTCTATATTTCTTTCCATAGGTTTCTCCTATACAAATTACTAATTATTATTTCGATTATACCATAAAGTACAGATAATTTTCAATTCATTATATACCCCTATATTATTGTTCTCACATAAAAACAAGATTTCCGAAATTTTTGTACATAATTGCTAAAAGGATTCCCTATAAATAGAACCCTTCTAAATATATAAAATTGATATTCATAATTTACTGCCATATCATTTACTTCTTATTTATTATATTTCTATTTTTCTTTTAAATATCTCTTTAAAAAGAATGTTAAGAAATAAGGAAAAGTATAAAATTTGCCATTAAATCCTATATTTCTATTACATAATTTTAGTCCATATTTGATATCTTTGTATAAATTGTTACTAATCAAATTATTAAGTGAAATTGTCGCATTATCATTTGCTTTTACTTCAATAGGAATTAAAGAATTTGTATCTCTAACCATAAAATCCATTTCAAGTTTTTTGCTATCGTCTCTATAGAAATATAAATCATATCCTGCTTTTACTAACATATCTCCTACTATATTTTCATATAAAGCACCTTTATAAGTATTCATATTTTCATTATTTCTTAAGTCATCTTGAACTTCTTCATCTAATGACCCAATTAATAATCCAGTATCTGCAAAGTATAATCTATAATTATCAGGATTGTAATTTCCTTTTAATGGTAGACTTGCTTGTTCCATTGCGTAACAAATATTTACTATTCCAGCATTTGCAAGCCATTCAACTACACCAACATATTCTCTATTTCTAGCTCCATCTGCTATTTTAGATATTTGAAATTTCTTATTTTCATTGCCTAAAAATACTGGTATTTTTCGATAACAGTTTAATATTTTTGTTTTATCTAGTCCTCCTGCATATTTTGTTATATCTTCTTCATAATCTAATAAAATTTGTTGTTGCATTTTTAAGATACCACTAAAATTTTTATTGGTAACAAATTGATTTACGATTGCAGGCATTCCTCCTACTATCATGTATTCTTTAAAGTTAGACATCATTACGTTGTATTGTATATCACTTAATGGTTTTAATTCTATCATACATTTATATAAATCATTAATGTGTTCATCTGTATATCCTTTAGCCCATAGAAATTCTTCAAAATCCAAAGAATTCATGATATAGTCTTCTTTATTGCCAACACTATTTGATTCAATTTCTTTATAATTTATTCCCATTAAGGATCCTGAACATATAACGTCATATCTACCATCTTCTCTAAATGCTTTTAATGAAGTTGCTGTGCTTACACAGTCTTGCATTTCATCAAAAAAGATTAAGGTATTATATTCATTTAGCTTTAATTCTGGCATTTTTAATGTTATATTTTTTATTATATTATCAACTTCAAATCCATCGTTAAATATTGTTTTAAATTGTGGCTGAAGTGCAAAGTTTATTTCTACAAAAGTTTTATAATTGTTCTCTCCAAAATTTCTTATGGCATTTGTTTTTCCAATCTGTCTTGCACCCTTTATTATTAGGGGTAGTTTATTACTATTATTTTTCCATTTAATAAGGTAATTATCAATTTTTCTTTTTAATCGTTCCATAATTTTTACCTCCTCTTATAAGAGCATATCACATTTTCAGAAAGTTTTCAATAGAGTTTATCACATTTTTATAAACATTTTCAGCTATAAAATCACATTTTTTGAAAAGATTATACTTATTTTTATAATTATAAATCATGCTATTTAAAAATGTTTTGATATTCTAACGGTACAATATCTTCATAAAGTAAAATAAATTGTGAATTAATTTGTCTATAATCATGATAATGTCCAAAATACCATTTTTTAAATTCACATTTTTCTGAAACTTCTTGTAAATAATCTGTGAGACAATCCTTTTTAAAATTGCCTCCACTAAGTATTGCTTGTACACTTGTTAGGCAACAATGAGAAATAATATAATCAACTTTGTAATTTACTTTTTCTAAATTTTTTATTCCATTTTTCATTTCTTCTTCAGTTGGAAGTTCTAAATCCCACCAAGAATAATCTCTTATTCTAAAATATGCTCCTCTTTTTCGAAAATTATATATCTTTTCTTCTTCATCTAAATTTAGTATTCCATCTTGTATATCATGCGATTTTGCGCCACCAAATGCAAAGATTTTTTTATTATCTATATCAAATACTTCACCACGCATTAAATGTATGATAGAATTTCTAATTTTATGCACTTTACCACCATGCCATTCTTCAATTGGATAATTATATAATCTAGTAAAGTTTTCATGGTTTCCATCTATAAATAATGTTGTAAAATTTTTTTCATTTAACCAATCAAGAACTTCTTTTTCTCTTGCACTTTCTTGTTCAAATGTCCATACTCCACCAAAATCACCACATATAATTACATAGTCATCTTTTGTCATTTCAGTTTGTATCGGAAATTTATCTATATCAAATCTAGAAAAATCACTATGAATGTCTCCTGTAATATATATCATAATTAGCTCCTTTCTTAGAATTATCTTTATTAATGACATAAATTATCTATCAAAATAAATTATTTCGAAAAATCATATTACTATGTATTTACTTGAATAAATAATATATAATACTTCTTAATGTATGCTTAAATTCAAGCATCTCTTCTTCGATTCCGTTTTTTCCATTATGTTGTAAATATAATTTTCCTTTCATATAGTCACTTCTTTCAAATTCTAAAACATATTGAGGAATTGCACATGAAATAATTGTATCTACTCTAAATGAGGTATCATTATATATTCGATTAGTTTTGTATAGTTGTTTTGTTTTTACTAACTGATTCTTTTTTTCATCATATTTGCATTTGTATATTGCTATCCAATTATACGATTTTGTTTGAGGTGTTATTATTAAAATTTCGCTAATATTTTCACAACATCTAAATTCATCTACTATTTTTAAACTTTTCGATATATCTTTTTCACTGCAATATATATCTATAGATTCAAATTTTATATTCCTTTCAATAATTATAGAAATTACTCTACCAATGAAATATATTACAAACAATATCAATGTTGCAATTGAAGCAATATCTCCTAACATATATTTATACCATCCTAGTATAATAATGTTAAGTTAAAAATAACTTGACATTATTTTATTTTT
>CASDJM010000056.1 GCA_949280815.1 uncultured Clostridia bacterium
CTTAAAAGACAAGGTGTGTAGACAAATTAATTTTAAAATTAGTTTACACTACCTCGTTAGGATTGGAGGATTGAAAAATGGAAAAAATAAAATTGAAAGATACAAAAAAATCATACATAAAAGTAATTATTTTTGGTTTAATTATTGGTATAGTAACAGAGTTAGTAAATCTGTTGCCCAATAATGATGTATTAGGTTGGAATTCTATTGCAGGAACATTTGGATTTTGGATATTTACAACAACTTTTATAATATATATGAGTTGTTCTAATAAAAATGCAATGTTTAATACTTTCCTATATTTAGCAAATATGTGTTGCAGTTTCTATTTATTACAGGGAATAATTAAGTTTTTCACTCCAAATATAACAGTGGATGGACTAATAGAATGGAGTCATTTATTTTTTTGGATTATGATAGCAATGATATGTGGAATAGTTGCTTATGTTCTTTATTATTGGAATAAAAATACTAAGTTTAGTAATATTTTATATGCTTTACCAATTGCAGGAATGTTGCTTGATACAATTAATAATTGTTTAAAGTTTTATTATTCACATACACAACTTTTAGGAGCAATTTTAGATGTAATTTTTCTAATTCTCATGTTTGGATTATTTATGAAAAAGTCAAATAGAAAAATAATTTTTATAATTACAATCATAGTTGTGGCAATAATTGGAAACTTTACTATTTTCCCAAAGTCTCATAATTTAGCAACTGAAGCAACAATAGTCTCTGAACTAGATGGGAAAGTAGAAACTTTTTATATAAAAATGAAGGATAATGGAGAAATAATCGAAAAAAAAGGAAATGAAGAAATATATAAAGAAATTGAGATTACTTCATTAAAATCTGTTCCAGAAATAGTACATGCCTTGCAGGATTATTATGAAAGTAAAGGAGGTAGTTGTAGTACAAGAAAATAAAGATAAATGACAATTTTGTAATTTGATAGATTTATATATTAGAGATTAGAAATAATCTTTATATTTTTTATAACTTCAGAGAATAGCACTTGAGTTCAAGTGCTATTCTCATATCTTACAAAAATGTAAGATTCATGTAAGGCAAATTAATACCAAAATATGAAATATAAATATATAATATATAATATAAAAAAATAAATGGAGTAATTGAAAATGGAGAAAAAGAATCTAATAAAAGAATTAATTATCGTATTTTGGCTATTTATAATAGGAAGTATATTAGGATATATATTTGAAATGATAGTAGTTCTATTTCAAAAAGGATATTTTGAATCAAGACAAGGTTTAATATATGGACCTTTTACACCTGTTTATGGAATAGGAGCAATCATATATTATCTAATATTAAATAATATTAAGAAAGATAATAAAATAAAAATATTTTTTATTACAGCAATACTAGGAGGAATAACAGAATATATCTGCTCTTTAGTACAAGAAAAAGTATTTGGAACAATATCATGGGATTATTCATATCTTATATTTGATATAAATGGTAGGACAAGTTTATTACATTGTAGTTATTGGGGAATTGCAGGAATTTTATATATTACATATATAGATCCATTTTTAGAAAAGTTAAAGTGCAAAATAGATAAAAAAAGTTTAAAAATAGTTTCAATAACATTTGCAGTATTTATGCTTTTTGACATATCAATTTCTTGTATAGCAGCAAATAGACAAACGGAAAGGAGAAATAATATTTCTCCAGAAAGTAAATTAGACTTATTTTTAGATAAATATTACCCAGATGAATATATGGACAAAATATTTGCAAATAAACGAGAGGTTTGTAAATAATTTATGAGTGTTTTAAAAGTAGAGCAAAAGTGGTATAATCACAAAGGGAGAATATAATTATGTTTAAAATTGTTATTATAGAAGATGATAAAGAAATACGAGAAGAATTAAAAATACTACTACAAAATAGTGGTTATGAAGTAAAAGCAATTTCAGAATTTGAAAATGTAGAAAATAAAATAATAGAAGAACAAGCTCATTTAGTATTATTAGACATCAATTTACCAGGCAAAAATGGATTTGAAATATGTAGTAAGGTAAGATCAAAGTCTAAAATTCCTATTATATTTGTAACAAGTAGAAACAACTCAATGGATGAATTAAATGGCATTATGCTAGGTGGAGATGATTATATAGAAAAACCATATAATGTACCAATTTTACTTGCAAGAATACAAAATTTATTAAATAGAACATATCCTAAAAAGGAGAAAGAAAGCAAAATACAATATAAAGGAATTAGTTTAGATATTTTAAAATCAACAATAACTTATAATGAAAAAATAACAGAATTAACAAAGACAGAACTAAAAACACTACATTACTTATTTGAAAACAAAGATAAAATAATATCAAGAGCAGACATCATAGACTTTCTATGGGATAATGGAGTATATGCAGATGATAATAGTTTAAGTGTAATTGTTACGAGATTAAGAGAAAAGTTAAAAGAAATAGGAATAGAAAATTTGATTGAAACAAAGAGAGGGCAAGGATATAAAATATGAAATTTACCAAATATATAAAGGATAAAATAAATAATATATTAGGATTTATTGTCTATTTTATAATTATAATAGTTTATGCAAATGCAATAGAAGTAGATAGAAACTTTATAATTGTAATAACTGTTATATCTTTTGTATTTTGTGTAGTAGGACTATTAGTTAGTTATTGGAGAAAGAATAGATATATAAAAAATATAGAAAACATAATGGATGGTTTAGAAGAAAAATATCTTATATCAGAAATAATAGAAAAACCTAGAGGACAAGAAAATTTAGCATATTACAATATACTAAAAAGAGCCAATAAATCTATGCTCGAAAATGTAACAAATGTAAGAGTAGCTCGGAAAAGATTATAAGGAATATATAGAAAGTTGGGTACATGAGATTAAAATACCAATTACATCAAGTAAATTGTTATGTGAAAATAATAAGTCAGAAATAACCAATAAAATAGATAAAGAAATAGAAGAAATCAACAACTATGTAGAGCAAGTATTATTTTATGCCAGATTAGATCAAGTATCCAATGATTTTATGATACGCAAGGTAAATTTAGAAGAAACTATTAGAAATGTACTAGCAAGAAACAAGAAAATGATGATTCATAATGGTATGAAAGTTGAAACCAAAAATATAGAACTATCAGCCTATACAGATGAAAAATGGCTAGAGTTCATATTGAATCAAATTATAATAAATACTATTCAATATAGAAAAGAAAAAAATCCTGAAATAGTTATTGAATTAGAAGAAATGAAAGAAAATGTAAAATTATCAATTAAGGATAATGGTATAGGAATTAAGAAAAGTGAAATTGATAGAATATTTGACAAAGGATTTACTGGAACAAATGGAAGAAGTCAAAAGAAATCTACAGGAATAGGATTATACTTATGTAAAAGATTATGTAAAGAATTGGGAATGATAATAGAAGCACAATCAAAAGAAAATGAGTATACCAATATAATAATTACAATTCCTAGAACTAAAAAACTAAATGAAGAATAATTGATTCCCTTAATTTTAAGGGAATTTTTTTATCTTACAAAAATGTAAGATAAATGCAAACTACTTCTATATGAAACTAAATAGTTTTTTACTATAATTAAGTTAGCTGTTAGCGAGGAACGAGCTTTACAGATAACTTATACAATCGACTAAAAGGAGATTGTAAACATTAAAATAAAGGAGTGATTATTTTGAAAAAAGTATTAAAAGTAGAACAAATACAAAAATACTATGGAAATAAAGATAATATAACAAAGGCAATAGATGGAATTAGTTTTGATGTAGAAGAAGGAGAATTTATAGGAATTATGGGAGCAAGTGGAAGTGGAAAAACAACACTTTTAAATTGCATATCTACAATAGACACAATAAGTTCAGGGCATATTTATTTAGAAAATCAAGACATAACAGAGATAAAAGAGGAAAATATTGCAAAATTTAGAAGGGAAAACTTAGGATTTATATTTCAAGATTTCAATTTGTTAGATACTCTAACAATAGAAGAAAATATAGCTTTAATTTTAACAATTAACAAAGTACCAGAAAAAGAAATAGACAAAAAAACATTAGAAATAGCAGAAAAATTAGGAATAGAAGAAATTTTAAATAAGTATCCATATCAAGTATCAGGAGGACAAAAACAAAGATGTGCAGTCTGCCGAGCTATTGTAAATAATCCTAAAATAATACTTGCAGATGAACCAACAGGAAGTTTGGATAGTAAGGCAGCTAGACAGTTATTAGAAGTAATGGAAGATATGAACAATAAAATGAAAGCAACTATTTTAATGGTAACACATGATCCATTATCTGCAAGTTATGCAAAAAAGATTCTATTTTTAAAAGATGGTAAAATTTTTAATAAAATAGAAAAAGGAGAAAAGCAAAGAAAAGATTTTTACAATGAAATATTAGATGTATTAGCACTTCTTGGAGGTGATGCAAGAGATGTTAGGTAAATTATCTTTTAGAAATGCAAAAAGACAAGCAAAAGACTATTGTATCTATTTTATAACAGTTATTATATCAGTTGCTTTAATGTTTAGCTTTAATTCAATTGCTACATCAAATGATATAAGTGAATTATCATTCTATATGGCATTTTTTTCAAAAGCAATATCAGGAATTAGTATACTTATTGTTTTAGTTATGGCATGGCTAATAAATTATTGTATGAGATTTATGCTAGAAAAAAGAAGCAAAGAGTTTGGAACATATCAAATATTAGGAATAGAAAAGAAGTCAATTAGTAATATTTTTACACTAGAAAATATTATGATAGGAGGAATAGCATTTATAATAGGAATAGCCTTAGGAACATTCCTATACCAAATATTTACTTCAATTATTATGAATTTATTTAATCAACCATATCAAATAAAAATATCTTTTAGCATAAAAGCAGTAGGGATGACAGCTATTTATTTTTTCGGAATATTTGCTTTAGTATTATTAAATTGTAGAAGAAAAATAAAGAAAACAAAAGTATATGACTTATTATATGCAAATAAAAAGAATGAAAACAATATGATAAAAAATGCAAAAGGAAATGTTATACTTTTTACTTTATCAATTGCACTATTGGTAGGTGCAATATTAATAAATAATAATGAATTTGCAAATGCAAGTAATATGGTAGGTAGAAATATATTTATAGCAATTATCATGTTAATAGTAGGAATCTATTTATTTTATATTAGTATATCAAGTTTTATTGTAAAAAGATACCTAAACAATAAATCAAAAAAATATAAAAAAGATAATATGTTTTTATATAGAAATTTAACATCAAAAATTAACACAATGAGTTTAAGTTTGGGAACAATTGCATTAATGTTTACGATTATATTAATTGGTGGAAATGTAGCACTACTTATGAACAGTATGATAAATAACGAAATTGAAATGGGTTATCCTTATGAAATAATGATTACTACAGCAGATGGAGACTTTTCAAAATATAAAGAATATATTGAAAAAAATGCAAAAGTAAAAGATATGTATGAGTATAGGCTATATAATATAAAAGGGATAGGATTATCAACAGCATTTGAAAAAACACCATTTAAAGGAGCAATTGATAAAGAAATTGATTGTGTATTAAGTTTAACAGACTATAATAAATTAAGAGAAATATTAGGATACGAAAAAGTAGATTTACAAGATGACGAAATTATGATTAATTGTTTAAAAACAGCCAAAGGGGGACTTGAAAAATATACTAAAGAAAACGATAAAATTAAAATAGTAGGAAAAGATGTAAAAATAAAAGAAATTAGAAGCGAAAATATTGCACAAGTTGGATTTAATGGTTCGTATTATGCAATTATAGTGCCAGACAGTTTAATACCATTAATAGAAAAAGAGGACCAAAGATTAAGAGATAAAAATGATAATAACAGTACAATTGTAACAGAACAAGAAGATGGAGCAGATAAAATCTATTATTTGGACTTTGCTTATAATTTTGTTGCTACAACAGAAAATATGACAGATGAGAAGTTTTACAAAGAATTAAGTAATTATATTATAAAGCAAGAGAGAGAAATAGCAGGAGAAGTTAATGGAGAAGAACAAAACTATAATATACAAATATCACTTGCAAATGTACAAACAAAAGGTGAAAGAATGAGCCAAACAAAATCATTTTATACAATTATGTCATTTTTAGCATTTTATGTAGCACTTATTTTTGTAATGGCAACAGCTACTCTTTTAGCAATACAACAATTAAGTGATTCAGAAAAATACAAATATAGATATGAATTATTGAAAAAATTGGGAGTGGATGAATTACAGATAAATAGAACAATATTCAAACAACTACTTTTTTATTTTACGATTCCAATGATATTGCCAGTAATAATTAGTATTCCTGTTATTTTAGGTGTCGGTCAAATATTTACAGTAGCAGTAACAATGGAAGAAATTTTTAAGAATATTTGGATTATGCTTGGAATGTTTATATTGGTATATGGAATTTACTTTATTGCAACAGATGTGCAATTTGATAGAAATATAAATGGAAATGGGTGAGAAGAATGAAGAAAATATATATTATACTAACACATACAGGAACAGCATTATCAAAAATAATAAAAGGATTTACAAAAGATGAATTTTCTCATGTTTCTATTGCTTTAGATATAGAATTAAAAGAAATGTACAGTTTTGGAAGATTAAATCCATATAATCCTTTTTGGGGTGGATTTGTACATGAATACATAGATAAAGGAACATTCAAAAGATTCTATAAAACAAGAGCAAAAGTATATTCATTAGAAATTACAAATGAACAATATAAATCTATAAAAAATACTATAGAAGAAATTAACAACAATAAGGAAAATTACAAATTTAATATTATTGGACTATTTGCAGCAGGATTTCATAAAAAGATAAAAAGACAAAAATCTTTTTATTGTGCTGAATTTGTAAAATATGTAATGGAGAAGGCTGATATAAAAACAGATTTACCAGATATAGTAAAACCAGAAGATTTTAAAAATATAAAGGAATTACAAGAAATATATGGAGGCTTACTTAGAAAATATCAATCTCCTAAAATAAATGTAGTAGAATTAATAAAAAATAATTTATTAATGTACACAAATAAAAAAGAAGGGATTATATGAGCAGAAAAAAGAAAATTAAAATATTTAAAATATTATTAATGGCAGTAGTTTTAACATTATTTATAGGAATAACAGTATATCTATTTCCAGTAATGAAAAATTTATCTACCGTAGAAGGACAAGTAGCTTTTAAAGAAAAAGTTGATAATTCTGGTATGATGGGAATGTTATCACTATTTGGACTTCAGATAGCACAAATATTTTTAATTATAGTACCAGGAGAACCAATAGAAATTTTGGCAGGAATGTGTTATGGAGGACTATGGGGAACAGTATTTATTATGGTGTCAGCTGCTATTATATCAATAACAATATTTTTATTAGTTAGGAAAATTGGAAGAAAATTCGTATACGATTTTTGTGATGAAAAGAAAGTTTCCAAAATAGAGAATAGCAAATTATTTCAAAATCCAAAAAAGATTGAACTAATAATGCTTGTATTATTTTTGATACCAGGTACACCGAAAGATTTATTAGTATATGTAGCAGGATTACTACCAATAAAGCCAATAAAGTTTATCTTAATTTCGACATTTGCTAGATTTCCATCTGTTATTACTTCTACACTAGCAGGAGATAGGCTTGCTATTGGAGATTGGAAAATGAGCATTATATTATATGTAGCAATACTAATATTGGTAGCAATAGTTGTATTAATTATAAACAAGTTTGATAAAGATAAAATCACAAAAGATGTAATAAATAGTATTAAATAAACTTCTAAACATTTTATACAGTAACCTTACAGAAATGTAAGGTTATTTTCATAAAAAGTATGCTATAATGATTTTGGAGGTATCATAAAATGCAGAAGATATTAATCGTTGAAGATGATGAAAAATTAAGAAATGAATTAGAGATATTTTTAAATAACAATGGCTATCAAGCAGAATGCTTAAAAAAATTTGATAACACCATCAATGATATTTTAGAAATGAATCCAAATCTTATTTTATTAGATATAAATTTGCTAGGAGTAGATGGAGAATATATTTGCAAAGAGATTAGAAAACAATCTGATATAGGGATTATTATAGTAACAAGTCGAGATAATGAATTAGATGAATTGGTTTCAATAAATTATGGAGCGGATCATTATATTACAAAGCCATTTAATATCCATATACTACTTGCAAAAGTAAATTCACTATTAAGAAGAACAAATAGTAATAGTGAACCTAAAAATAAAATTGATGCAAAAGATTTTATTTTAAATATATCAAATAGTACAATAATAAAAGATGATAAAATTATTGATTTAACTAAAAATGAATATAAAATTTTAAAATATTTAATTGAAAATAGAAATAAAATTGTTTCAAGAGAAGATATAATGGACTGTTTATGGGAAAATGAAAGTTTTATTGATGATAATACTTTAAGTGTTAATATTGCTAGATTAAGAAGTAAATTAGAAGAATTAGGACTAAAAGATATTATTGAAACAAAAAGAGGACAAGGCTATATATTAAAAGGAGAGAACTGATATGAATTTTAAAAGTTTTATAAAAGATAAAATACTTTTGACTGTATTACTGTTATTTGGAATCGCCACTATAGAAATATTTTTAATTCCATATCCATTTGTAAATTTCATAAAAATATATATTCCAGTTACTATAATATTTTTATACATAATAGGACTTTCCATAGAATATTTTATGAAGCAAAGATTTTATAAAGATTTAGAAGATACTTTAAATAACTTAGATGACAAATACTTAATTAGTGAGATTATAAAAGAACCAAGTTTTACAGAAGGTAAAATATTAAAAGACTTATTAAAACAAATTAATAAGTCAATGGTCGAAAATGTAAATTTATATAAGTATAAACAAGAAGATTATAAAGATTACATTGAATTATGGATTCATGAGATAAAAATACCGATAGCAGCAAGTAAAATGATAGTGGAAAATAATAAAAATGAAGTTACAAAAAGTATAGATGAAGAATTAGACAAAGTAGAAAATTACATAGAACAGGCTTTATATTATGCAAGAAGTAATACTGTAGAAAAAGATTACTATGTAAAAAAGGTTAATTTAAAAGACATTGTAAATGAGAGTATAAAGAAGAATAAAAATGTTTTAATACATGAAAGAATAGCTGTTAATGTTCACGATTTAGAGTTAGAAGTAAATACAGACAATAAATGGATAGTATTTATATTAAATCAAATTATTCAAAACAGTATTAAGTATAAAAAGCAAGACAATAATTTAGAAATCGAAATATATGCCAAACAAGGAAAAGAAAATGTGATACTTTATATAAAAGATAATGGAATAGGAATAAAAAAGGGAGAAATTACAAGAGTATTTGAAAAAGGCTTTACAGGAACAAATGGAAGGAGCCATCGGTAAAAAATCTACAGGAATTGGATTGTATCTATGCAAAAACTTATGTAATAAATTAGGAATAGCAATAGAGTTAAATTCGGTTCAAGATGAAGGAACAGAAATACGATTGGTATTTCCAAAAAGTAGTTATATAGATATAAAATAAAATTGCTATCCTGTTATATTTACAGGATAGTTTTTTAAATAAAAAAGAAACCTTACGAAAATGTAAGAATCGTGTAAGGAAAATCGATAGGAATAATGGCTAAAGTGGAGTTATAATTAAGTTAGCTGTTCGAGAGAAGCGAGTTACAGATAACTTATGTAATCGAACGACAGTGAGATTGTAAACATTGAAAGGAGTTTTTTATATGGAAAAAGTATTAGAGGTAAAAAACATAGAGAAATACTATGGAAACAAATCAAATCTAACAAAAGCAATAGACAACATTAGTTTTACAGTAGAAAAAGGAGAATTTGTTGGAATTATGGGTGCAAGTGGATCTGGAAAAAGTACACTTTTAAATGTAATTTCAACAATAGACAGAGTTACAGCAGGACATATTATTGTTAATGGCGAAGATATTACAAAACTAAAAGGAAACAAATTAAATAAGTTTAGGAGAGAAGAATTAGGCTTTATTTTTCAAGACTTTAATTTATTAGATACTCTAACAACCTATGAAAATATAGCTTTAGCACTAACAATTCAAAAAGTAAATGCAAGAGAAATTGATAAAAGAGTAAATGCAATTGCAGAAAAGTTGGGAATTAAAGAAATTCTTAAAAAGTATCCTTATCAAGTATCTGGAGGGCAAAAACAAAGAATTGCATCAGCAAGAGCAATTATAACAAACCCTAAATTAGTATTAGCAGATGAGCCAACAGGAGCATTAGATTCAAAATCAGCAAGACAACTATTAGAGAACTTTGAGTTTTTAAATCAAAAAATGAGTGCGACTATTTTAATGGTTACACATGATGCCTTTACAGCCTCTTATGCAAATAGAATTTTATTTATTAAAGATGGAAAAATCTTTAATGAAATAATCAAAGGGAATGACACAAGAAAACAATTCTTTGAAAAGATAATTGAGGTGCAAACACTTCTTGGAGGTGATTTGAACGATGTTATTTAAGTTATCCTGGAATAATATGAAAAAAAGTATAAAAGACTATGCTATATATTTTTTAACATTAGTATTAGGTGTAGCAATTTTTTATATGTTCAATTCCATAGACAGTCAACAAGCTATGCTACAGGTATCACAATCACAAAGAGAAATTATAAAAATGATGATTTCTATGCTTGGTTTTGTATCAGTATTTGTAGCAGTTATATTAGGATTGTTAATTGTATATGCTAATAATTTCTTAATTAACCGAAGGAAAAAAGAATTTGGAATTTATATGTCTCTTGGAATGGGAAGAAGACAAATATCAAAAATTATACTAATAGAAACAATATTTGTTGGAATCATTTCACTTGTCATAGGAATAGTTGTAGGTGTATTTGCATCACAATTTATGTCTGTATTAGTTGCAAAAATGTTTGAAGCAGATATGAGTGAATTTCAGTTTGTATTTTCTGGGGATGCTTGTATAAAAACTTGCATTTATTTTGCAGTAATGTATGTCGCAGTAATAATCTTTAATACATTTACTGTTTCAAAATATAAACTAATCAATTTATTAAATGCACAAAAGAAAAATGAAAAAGTAAAAATAAAAAATCCATTTCTTTGCATATTAGTATTTATTGTTGCAGGGGCAATGTTAGGTTATGCTTATTGGAAAGTAACAGCGGATAGCAGTAGTTTAAATACATTTGATAAACTATTACCACCAATACTTATGGGAATAGTTAGTACAATATTAATTTTCTGGTCTTTATCAGGTTTTATAATACAAATAGTTCAAAAAATGAAAAATACATATTTAAAAGGTACAAATATGTTTGTATTAAGGCAAATTAACAATAAAATTAACACAATGGTAGCAAGTATGAGTGTTATATGCTTAATGCTATTTATGACAATATCAATACTTTCTTCAAGTTTAGCATTAAGAAATACAATGGGAAGAGAATTAGTAGAAATGACACCAGTAGACTTAAACTTATATAAAACAGCAAATTTACCAGAAACTTATAAAGAATATGGAAAAGAGAGAAAGTCCACAAAACAACAAAGAGAAGACTCAAAAATACCAATAGAACAAACATTAAAAAATAATAGATTAGATATGAATGTATTAAAAGATATGGTAGAAATACCAATCTACGCAAGCAATGACCTAACTTGGAACGACTTTTTTGGAAGTAAACTAGAAAAGATAAAAGCAAAATTTCCTATGCTTGCATATGGTACAGCAGAAGAAATTGTAAAAATATCTGATTATAATAAAATAGCAAAATTATATGGAATAGATGAGTATGAATTAAATGATAATGAATATATTATGATTTGTGATTTTGCGAGTATGAAAGAAGTAAGAAATGAAGTATTAGCAGATGGAAACAATTCTTTAACAATTGCAGGAAAACAATACAAATCAAAATATAATGAGTGTAAAAGTGGATTTATAGTAATGTCAACAAGCCATACAAATACAGGAATAATAGTTGTTCCAGATAATTGCCCTTTAACAGATGATATGAAAGAAATGCACTTTTTAGCAGCAAATTATAATGATGATACAGAAGAAGGAAAGAAAAAGATTGAAGAATTATTTTCAAAAGATGATTCAGCATTTATACAAAGTTTAGACAAAAAAGGATTAGAGATAGAAGGACTTACTAAAACAAGAATTATGGAAGGAAGTATAGGAATAGCAACAATAGTAACATTTATTGCAATTTATTTAGGTGTAATATTTCTAATTGCAAGTTCAGCTATCTTAGCATTAAAACAGCTAACAGACAGTTCAGATAATAAACAAAGATATACTATTTTAAGAAAAATTGGTTGTGATGAAAAAATGATAAACAAATCTTTATTTAGACAAATAGGAATATTTTTTGGAGTGCCACTTGTTTTAGCAATTATACATTCTATATTTGGAATACAATTTGCAGTAAAAATGATGTCAGGTTTAGCAAGTGAAAAGGACTTATTGCCATCAGCTATTGCCACAGTAGTTATTATCGGAGTAATATATGGAGCATATTTCTTGGCTACCTACTTTGGAAGTAAAAATATTATTAAGGAGGAATAGATATGTTTGGAATCTTTAAAATGATATTTTTAGGAATCATAACATTAGTAATAATATTATGGATTACAATTTTTAATATAGGAATAGGAGAAAATCCAAAAGACAAAATGATAAACACTTATGATTCATTTATTCAAAGTTTTGATACAGCAGGTTTAACAAGTAATTGGAAATTAAAAGGCAAAAGAAAATATGGAGTAGATAAATATGTTGGAACATATATAGCAAATTATGATAACTATTCAGGCGAAGAAACAATATTTGGTGGAACTGCATTAAACAGGAAAAACGGAGATCATATAAAGGTAAAAATAAAAATAGAAAAAGAAAGTGGTAATATCAATATAATTGCTAAACTAGGAAATAATGATACTACTTTAATAAATGATACAGGGGAATATGAGGATAATGTTTATGTTGAAGGAGTTAGTTATTACTTAACTATTAAATTAGATAATTTTAAAGGAAATATTGATATTATATCAGAATAGGAGGAATTAAAGATGAATAGCATAAAAGAAAAAATGCCAATGATAATAGCGATTATTGTAGCAATAGCGCTATGTGGAGTAGCATATTATTTCTTGGTATATCAACAATCAAATTATTATACTCAAATAGATAATAGCAAAATAGCAAGTATTCCAGAAACAGGTGGAATGAAATATGAATATACTTTAGACTGTTATAGTGAAAATGGAAAGAAAAAAGAAATAAAATTTAGAACAAGTAGAGAATTAAAAGAAGATTCCTATTTAAAATTAGAAGTAATGGTAACAAGAGGAGTCAAATCTTGGGAAGAAGTACAAGTAAATGAATTACCAGAGAAAGTAAAAACAGCATTAAATGTAGAATAAGGGGGATTAATAATGCCTAAAAACATAAATTGGGATGGAGTAATCCAATCAATAAACGATTTTTGGCTACCAATATTAGGAGTTGGTGGAATAATAGTCATAGTAGTAATTATTGCAGTAATTTATAAAAAATGGAAAGAAAAAAATGAATAAAAAGTAGTGATAGTGTAAAGTAATCTATGAAAAAATGAAATATGGAAATAATTTCCATAAAT
>CASDJM010000057.1 GCA_949280815.1 uncultured Clostridia bacterium
TCTTTTTTTAGAAGTTTTTTTCAAAAAAGACTTGACTTTTGATAGTTGGTCTTTTCAGTTACTAATTATCAAATTTTTTTACAATAAAATAATTGTTATATTATATAAATCAATTAACATATTTCCAAAAAAATCCACCAGCATTTTTTCTCTTTCCACAGCATACTTCTGATATTTTTAATATACCCGTTTCATTTTTAGCTTGATTTATACTTTTATATTTTTTTATAAGATTTCCATTCAAATCATATTGTTCTACTTCTCTAGCTATGTTTCCTCTACAATATGGGCACCCACTATGTTTACTTGTTCTGTTTAAAATACTAGCTTGCCACTCATGGTTCTTTTCACATTTCCACCATACTTTCTTTCCACTACCTGCTATTACATCACTAGGTTTTAAGTTTTTATTTTTTTCATAGTTCCATTCCTTTGCTATTTGAGGATTTGTAGTACTTAAATCATTATACCCTATTAAAACTTTTAAATTTGCACAATATGGGCATCCATTATAATTTCTATTACTAATTTTTTGCTGCCATTCATGTCCTTTTTTACATTTCCACCATACTTTAATATTACTATATTTCATAAAATCACTAGGACTTAATGTTCCATTCTTTTTATAGTTCCATTCCTGTAAAAATTTTGGATTTACTGTTTTTAAATCATTAACACCTTTAATTGCTATTCGACCTGAACAATACGGACATTTTGAAAAACCTTCTTTATCTATTCTACTATGAGGTGTCTCTCTCCATTCGTGACCTTTAGGACATTTCCACCATACTTTTTGATTACTATGTATATTTATAATATCTGGTTTTAAATTTCCATTCTTTTCATAGTTCCATTCTTCTAATAATCCGTGACCTTTATTAGTAATACTTGATTCTGTAGATACATTAATATACATATTAATAATATTTCCAAAATCCCTTTCTATATCAATATCTATATTTTTCTCTTTTCTTAATTCTTTAAATAATAGCATAATTGCATTATTTAAATTGTTTCCTCTATCATAATTATAATATATTATATTGTTTCTTATATATGGTTTGTTAAGTTTTCGTTTTGTCTCTTTTATTCTATATAAAATTATTTTCTTTTCAATAGTAATAGCATTTTTTACTTTTTCTGTTTTTATGGTTCGGTCTCTATTATGGAAATATAGTCCATCATATTCTATTGCTATGTTAGCATCTTTTATATATATATCTAATTCATACTTATTCATTAATTTATATCTATTATAAACATTTTTATATACTTTCGAGATATAATAATAAATAGCTTGTTCTGGAAAAGAAGTTTGATTACCTAACTTATAACAACGTGGACATGTATTTATTGATTTTAATTCCGTTCGTCTTCTTACAGTTTGTTGCCATTCATGTCCACATTTTTGGCACTTCCACCATACTTTTCTATTGTAGCCCTTTTTTATTTCTATAGGTGTTAAATTAATGTTTTTTTCATAATTCCATTCTTTTGCTAATTCAGGATTAGTAGTTAATAAATCATTATATCCTACTAATATTTTCATATTAGAGCAATATGGGCATCCACTTCTTTTTGTTGACCTATTTGCAACACTTGCAAACCATTCATGACCTTTTTTGCATTTCCACCATACTTTTAAATGTGTACCAGCTGTTATTTTATTAGGATTAATTTCTGTATTTTTTTCATAGTTCCATTCTTTTAGCAAATCTGGATACTTTTCTGCTAATGATCCATTTTTATTAATCATGGTTTCAATATACTTTTTTATACATTCTTGCTTAATTATATTTTTTGAGCATTTCGGACATTTGCTATTTCTCTTACATCTATTATATATGGTTGTTTGCCATTCATATTTGCACTTTTGGCATTTCCACCATACTTTTTTTCCACTACCTTCTACATAGTTATCAGGATTCAATCCTATATTTTTATTATAATTCCATTCCTCTATTAATTTTGGATGTTTTTCTTTAAAAGATTTTTTAATTTTTAGTTGATTATCTCTATTTTTATGTATTCTTTTATTTAAAGCACATTTTGGACATCCATTCCCATTAACTCTATTACATATTTGCGTTACCCATTTGTTTCCACATTTAGAACATATCCAACTTGCATAAGTATGAGTGCCCTTTGTTAATAAATTTGGATTAAGTCGTAATTTATTATTTTCTTTCCAATCCCATTCTTTCATTAGTTCATTGTATTCTATTATATATTTAAATTTATCCATATTTAGCTCACCATAAAATTATTAATTCACATCTATATTCTTCATTATCTTCTCTAATAAAATCATTTTGATTTAGTTTCCTTTTCTAATATTTTTCTATCTTTCTATCAACTCAATAAATATAGAAACCTTTTTGTCAATGTTCTATATGTATTTTTTATTATTTCATCTACTATCTTTTCTGCTTTATTAAAATCCTGTTGGAATATTTTATATATTCCTTTCATTCTTCCTATAATTTATCATATTTTGTGCTTAATCCTTTAGCTTTTTCTACTGGATATTTCTTTTTTGTCTTCTCTAACTTTTTTAAAATAATTTTCTTAGGATCTACATTTAATTTGATAGCCATTTGGATACAATATGTAAAAACATCTGCTAGTTCCTCGTAAATATTCTCTTTATTATAATTTTCACTATCCCATTGAAAGCATTCTAAAAGTTCTCCTGCCTCAATTGATATTGACTTTGCTAGATTCTCTGGCGAGTGAAATTTATCCCAATCTCTTTCCTCATTAAATTGTTTTATTTCTTTTATCAGTTCTTCCATATTACCATTCCTTTTAATTTGTAATTATTCTAGTATATTTATATCATAAAATTATATTTTTCTCAATAAATTTTCCAATATTTTCAAGTATTTTATCGAATTGTATCTAATCAACACTAATACAAGTAACCTCCACTTCATCATCCAAATATTTCCTAAGAAACCCAACACAACTATCCAAACAAACCACTTTAGCCTTAGTGCCTTCCATCAAATTGCTAGTTACTTGAAAATTGATATAATCCATAAGATAAAAATTAGCAAAAGGCATATAAAAAATATACGTATACACATCATTTTCCTTAATATAATAATCATCAAAAAAGCTCTTAGCCTTCAAAGATACCAATTCATTTCCAAAAATCTCTTTCACTTTATTTCTCATAAACTTTTCATCTTTAATCATTCTAAAAACTTGCCACGCATCATTATGATACGGAATCATATAAGATTCTTGATATCGAATATCCTGAAACTTAGGCTTATACAAATATTTATCATCTTCTGTAAAAACAACTAATCCCTTAAATTTACTTTTATTTCTATTAATTTCTCTATCAATATACTTCAATTCTCTTGGTGTAATATCTTTGTGTAAAAAATACACAATATAAGACCTCTTATAAAAATCTTCAAACTCTTCATTCCATCGTTTTCCTTCTCTTGACATGATTCCTACATATCGATTACCTCTTTTGGTATAAGTATTTACATCACATTTCCAACTAGGTTCAAAATACCAACCACAAGATTTTACTTTACAGGCTATATCACTAATTCGTTCCATTCTCTTTTTATACGTTTCATCTCTATTAATATTTCGGTATCCTAATCCTACCTCACTTAAATAACGTTTTCCTTTTCTACTCAATACAACTTTTCCATATAATCGTTCAATCATATCACCTTTAGCTAAACTTGCTAATCTATTTTTGTAGTAATATTCTGACTGATATAATAATTTTACATTTTCATTTGTGATAATCCCATACTCAGCCAAAAACAAAATTAATTCTATATCTCTACTTCTTAAACAAACTCGCTTTTCTTTTTCCACTTAAACCACCTCCTTGCTTTTTATCATTTCTACCTATCTTCCAGCTTATCTCTATGCGACTGAAGACACAAGATTATCATCTTGTGCCTCCAGTCGCCCTTACATTTATTATCCTGTACGTTCTGTACTGTACTCCTTACCTATGTACGACTTAAATTTCAGAAAATTAGTAATTTTTCCTTATTTATTGCCATTTACATCTAGGTATTAAAGTGTGATTTTTCAGAAGCCTAAAAAGTATGATTGATTGCATATATTTTAAATTCTAAATAATCACACTTTTTTAAAATATTCTTCCGGATTTAGGCTACTTACTTTTTCAATATTTCTTTTTTCTGAAATAAAAATTTTAATGTAATTTTCTTTTCCATTTATACCTTCTAGCATATAACTGACAAAATTTATATTATCATCCGAAATTAATCCACCATATACAAATCCATTCAATATATACCTTAAATCTCTATTATCAATATCCCAATTATCTCTAGGAATACTTACTTGAACTCGTACAATAACTTCTTTATTAGCAAATAGTCCATTATATTTTTCTCCAATTAATTGGCAAGTCCTTTCTAATCTTTTATTATTATATGGTGTTCTAACTGGTGGTAATAGTTCATAAATTTTTAATTTTAAAATTCCATCTGAATATTCATCTTCGTAATCACTAATCCCTTCTTCTGTTCCTGGTAGGGGATAGTCTGGCAACATTGGTCTTTTTAATTTGATACATTTATAAATTGCATTTCTAAAAAGTTCCGTTCTGTATAATACTTGATAAATGTTACTTTCGTTCAAATCATCTTGCTTGAAGTCCTTTATAGCATTTTCAAATTCAATTAGTCTTTTTCTAAAGTTTTGTCTATCACATGTTGCAATTCTTTTTTCTAACATTGTAATTCCTCCCTTCGAGCTATTTTCCTATTTTTAGTTTAAAAAAGATTTATTCTCCCTCAAACTTTCCTTTCTTCTTTTATTCCATCACTATAAATAGCTACATTGTTTTCAAAATTAATTCATTCTATAATCATTTCCTTTGCATTCCACTCTATAGCATATTTGATATAATCTTGATATTATAGAATTCGTTGTTTCACATACTTTATTAGGTATGCTAAGTCTTTGTTTTAATTGATCCAATTCATAATTAGTTGTAATAATAATTGGCAATTCATTTTTCATTCTTTCATTCACAATTACAAATAATTTAGACAACATCCAATCATTTATGGTTTCAACACCTAAATCATCTATCATTAATAAATCCACTTTTGTATATAATTTTGTTAATTCTATTTCTGTATGTTCTTGATAACTTTTGCTATATTTTTCTACTAAATCTGTTAATGTTCCAAATATAATTGGTATATTTTGTTTTCTTAATTCATTGGCAATTGCTGTTGCTATATGTGTTTTTCCTGTACCATTTTTGCCAACAAATATAATTCCAGTTTTTGCATTGGTAAATCCTTGTATAAACCTTTGTGCTACATATTTCATGTTTTTATTTGTTTCATTTACAATAAAATTCTCTAAAGTTTGTCTTTCAAATTGCTCTGTTATAAAGTTTGTTCCATAATATTGTTTGATTTTTTTATTAAACTCTTCTTTTCGATACTTTTCATAGTCTTCCATTAATTGTTTTTCTTTTTCTGCTTCTAATTTCTTTTGTTCTTCTATTGATTTACTACAATTACATTTTTCATTTTGTAAAAAAATATGAATACTTTGATCCAATGGATTTAAAATTCCTTTGGGTTTTAATACTTTATTACAATAGGGACATTTTCTTTCTTTTGGAATAGATGTTGCTATTTTATAACCTTTTTGCAATATTTCTTCTAAACTATATAAAATTTTTAAATTGTCTTGGACTTTCACTTGCATTTTTCTCACCTCCTGCTTCTGTTTTTGTTTCTTCTTTTAATTCTTTTTCTCTTTCTGTTTCCACATTTTTAGTGCTTTCTGTGGATTGTTTAGATGGCTTAACACCTTTTTCTTGTAAGTTTTGATACTTATTCCAATTTTTAATTTTATAACCATATTCATCTTGGATTATCATGCTATATTCACGGAAAATATCGAGTGCTATTCTGATACTTTCTTGGTTTCTACTCATATGATGTGCTAATGTTTCTATGGTAAAAAACTTATTTTCACTAATCTTTAAGTAACCTCCCGATTCACAATTTGCTGCTATGGCTAAACAATGAATAAAAATTACAATAAGTCTATCACCATCTTTTCTTCTTTTAATTTGTTTGATTTTTTCATTGTCAAAAAAGTTGTTGTAAAACTTAAACCAATATCTTTTTCCTCCTTTCGCCAAATTAAATTCCTCCTTTGCTGTTTTTTCTAAAAGTTCGACCAATCCTGTTTGATCTTTCCTTTTTTTGGTTCTTCTAGACTGTCTTGTATATACTTGTCTAGAATTTCTTTTGTAAATAATGTTTTAGATTCAATTTTGTAATAAGGTATTTTCTTTTCTCTTACTAGCTTTCTAATTAACCAATATGAAATACCTAAATATTGTGCAGCTTCTGCAGAATCTAAAACTCTTTTTACACCTGATTTTTCTTCAGATAAATTTTCTAAATTCTCATTTTTCATACAAACTCACCTCCTATTAATTGTTTAAAATAAAAACATTGTTGTTTTATTTTAAAACATTTTATTTGCATTTTTGTTTTTTGTCAATACATTTTTAAAATATTTTTGTTTTTATTATTTACAAACTTAATTTATTGTTTTATAATGTATTTATCAAAATATAATGGAGAGTTTATAATGAATATTAGTTTTAGTGAAAAATTAAAGCAATTAAGAAAAAATAAAGGTGTTACACAACAAGCATTAGCTAATGCAATTAATGAAAAAAGATCTAGTATAGCTAATTATGAGTCCAATAATGCTATGCCAGGATTTGAAATACTAAATAAACTATCTAACTATTTTAATGTTCCTGTTGGTTATTTAACTGGAAAAACAAACTCTTTAGTTAGTGAATATGACTTTAAAAGTTTAGAAGATTATATAAATATAATCCCAAATCAAAAGCCTTTATGGATTAGAATTAAAAATCCTATTGGATATAAATCTTTTGATGGATATGAGGTTTATGCTCCAAATGAGAAATCTAAAATAGAATTTTTTAATCCTTTAGAACAAAAGAAAAAAAATAAAAGTTCTAGAATATATTTAGAATTTTTGTCAGCTAACTCTAATTATGCAGATGGTAGAAATGATTTATATAAATCTTTTTATAATTTTGCATGTAATTATGGATTTTTAGGTGAAATATTTAGTAATACAGATTCTAGGCTAAATGAAAACTTTACAATGTTTAAACCATTTGAAATAGGTATTATTGAATCAGATTTTTATAATGCTGCATTATTCCAATACGACCTACTTTATAAAAATATTGAATATCCTTATAAAGAAAAATATAAATCTATATTAGAGAAATATAATATTACTGGATATTTTGAACCAATTAACAGTTATTTAGAATTATTTAATGAAATGAGTAGATTTATAATAACTTTATCTGAAGATAATACATTACTTGACTCTATACTAGAACAAATATCATATAGAACTGGTGGTATAAGAAAAAGATTTGTAAGAACTGATTCGGGTGAAATAGTAGAAAGTATTGGTTATAAATCTTTAGTATCACTAATGTATTATGAATTATTTTTAGATATAAAAAATGGTAATATTCCTAAATATTGTCATGAGTGCCATATATTTTATTTACCTGATGAAAAACATAAATGTAAAAATAATTTATGAAAGGTGTAACAATATGTTAAAATTAGTAAAACCTAGTATAAAATATAAAAAACAATATATAGAAATGATGCAAGAATGGGAACTATCTGGTGAAAAAATTATTCCATATAGTATTAGAATTGCTGATTATAATAATTTTGAAACTATGATAGAACATTTTGAAAAAGAATCAAATGGAATTGATTTAAAACCTAATCAAGTTCCTGCAACTACCTTATGGGCTTATGATGATAAAAAAGATAAAATTGTTGGTGCTGTTAATATTCGACATAAACTAAATGAATCTCTATTAAAAAATGGAGGGCATATTGGTGATGGAGTGCGCCCTTCAGAAAGAAGAAAGGGATATGCTACTGAAATGATTAGACTTGCTTTAGAAGAATGCAAAAAATTAGGAATTAATAGAGTTTTAATGGTTTGCTACAAAGATAATATTGGTTCAAGTAAAAGTATTCAAAATAATGGTGGTATTTTAGAAAATGAAATTCCAGCTGAAGATGATAAAATTGATCAACGATATTGGATTGATTTAAACTTTTAAAAATATATAGTTTTCTATCGCAATGAAAGGAGGTGATGCACGTGTGGTAGGAAACATCGAAAAAAGAGGAGAGAATTCGTACAGGCTAAGAGTATCTGGAGGCTACACCGGAGAAGGCAAAAGAATCATTTACAAAAAGACAATTCAGGCCAAAAACAAAACAGAAGTCGAAAAAGAACTAGCACTCTTTATATCGGAAATAGAAACAGGACAAGCCCTATCAGCAAAGAAAATGCGTTTTAGAGATTATGCTGACTTTTGGATTAACAATTATGCCATTCCAAATTTATCTCCAAAAACGTATGAAAGATATAAAAGTATGCTAAAAGCTAGAATTCTCCCTTATCTCGGCAATATGTATCTAGACAAAATTCAACCAATGCAATTAATGTATCTATATCAAGAGCTAACAGAATCGACCTACACTAAAAAAAACATAACCGTAAACTATCTTCTAAAACAGTATTAGAACATCATAGAGTATTGCATTCTATGTTACAGCAAGCAGTTTATTGGCAAATGATACCTTATAATCCAGCATCCAGAGTACGACCACCAAAAGCTAAAAAACCTAATATTAACTTTTATGATGATGCTCAAACGATTGCATTAATCAAAGCATTGGAAGGCGAAGAATTGAAATTTCGAGTCATTATTCTTCTAACAATTTTTACTGGCTTAAGGCGTGGGGAAGTGTTAGGACTAGAATGGCAAGACATTGATTTCAAAAATTCTTCTCTAACAGTTAGGCAAGCAAGCCAATATGTTTCTACTATTGGAATTTATACCAAAGATCCAAAAACAGAAACATCAAACAGGATGATTAGTATTCCTGAATCAATTATTAAATTACTAAAAGAGTACAAAAGAAAACAACTAGAAGCTAGACTTCGTTTGGGAGACAAATGGATTGAAACAAATCGTTTATTTGTTCAATGGAATGGTAGCCCTATGCACCCAGACACAATTACTAAATGGTTTAGGCAGTTCCTAGAAGATAAAAACTTGCCACATATTACATTTCATGGCTTACGCCATACACATGCAACTTTGTTAATTTCACAAGGTTTGGATGTTCGAACGGTTAGTAATCGATTAGGACATGCACAAACATCTACAACTTTGAATATCTATGCCCATGCCTTTGCGAAAATGGACAGAGAGGCATCAGATAAACTTGATAATCTTCTTTATCGAGAAGATACAAAAAAATATTTTAAAGCCAATTAGAGGCTTATCTCATATAAATTTACAAATAGAAATGAAAGGATAAAATTCAATGGATAAAATACGATACCAAAAAGAAGAAATCAAGACAGCATAGTTTCTGTTTAGTTAGGCATTAAATTGTTCATAAGCAGAAACTATTTGTATATTTTAGAATTTTAATCAAATATATTTTAATATCGAAAATTCAAAGTTTATCAAAAAACTTTTTTACATAGATTTGTGCCCATAACGTGCCCAATATTTTTTATGTAACTTGTTATAGGCAAAAACAAAAGAGCCTACAATCTCTTGCGACTCTAATAAAATTCTTGGTTGCGGGAGATGGACTCGAACCATCGACCTTCGGGTTATGAGCCCGACCATTTCCCAGTATTTTTATATTTCGAAAACATTATATATTCTTACTCTTGCAACCATTTCGGAAGTATTTAATACTTCGATTTTTTATATAAATTTATCAATGTCCCTTTAATGTCCCTTAAACTATATTTTAAGTACAGACATTACATTCCATTCCCTTTAAAATCTCAGGCACTATTTGAATATTATTTATAGATTCTAGTTTTTCAATTTCAGCTTTATTTGTATCTTCATCATATTCAACATAGTAATCCATTGTTGTACTAGCTAAGGCATGGCCTAAATATTGTTTTATCTGATTTAAAGGTATGTTTACATCGATACACCTTGTTGCAAATAAATGCCTTAATTGATATACACTTAAATGTTTAAAATTGTGTCTTTTTAAAATCTTATCAAGTGTGTCCCATAAATAATCACTACTTAAAGCATGTCCTAGACTATTCATAAAAATATACTCATCATCTAATTGTTCTTTGCTTGTATAACCCTTTTGTTGCATAATATATAACATATATGTATACATTAAATTATTTAGCCATTTTTGCAATGGTATGTTTCTATAACTAGATGGTGTTTTTAAGTCTTTTTCTTCAAATTTAGATTCGATTTTTTCAAAATTATCATCATAATAGGTTATTTTACCATAATTATCTCTTACTTTTACATTAGCATGTTCATAGCTGTAATGTTTCCATTTCATACCACCATTTTCTCCTGGTCTAACACCTGTATTCATTATAAAAATGTAGCATAGTCCATTTGTTTCAGAAAGTAATATTTCTATTAATTGTTGTTGTTCTGCAGGTGATATTGTAGGTTTCTTTTTCTGCCTTTGAACTTTTGGTGTACGAATTGTTGGAATAGGATTAAATTTTATTATTTTATCGATTTCTGCATCTGCAAATGCCATATTTAAAATGCTTTTTATTTCCTTTATTGTTTTAGGAGAATATTTTTTTATTTCTTTCGTTTCGTTGCCTGTTGTTAAATCAGAAAAATACTCCTGAAGAATTAATCTATCCAAAGATTGCATAGGGTAGTTACCTAAATAGGGAATAATGTTTGTTTTTATTTTTTCAATGTACCCTTGTAGAGTTCTAGGCTTGACAAACGGTTTTTTATGAATACGAATCCATTTTTTTAACCATTCTTCTAAAGTTATTTTGTCTTTTTCTACATATTCATTATCGTTTGCTTCTTGCTTTGCTTTTATCATTTCTTGTACTAGAATTCTCTTATCTTTATTAAATAAAGATATTTGCTTTGATTTTCCATTTACTTTTATTGTTATTCTACCTTCATATCCACCATTTTTAGGTCTAATAGATCCCATTCCTCTGGTGTTTCTTTTTTTCTTTACAGACTGATTTTGTGAAGTTTTTACCATAACTTTGCCTCCATTCAATATAGAGAACATTAAAAGTAAAAGCACAATATTTAATATTCTCTATTATAGGGCAAATTTCATTGGAAAGCAATGTTAAACAAAAAATCTTCCAGAATTTTCATCAAACCAGTCTTGTAATTTTTTCTTGTTAATAACAATTCTTCTTTTAAACTTAATACAAGGAAAATCAGGGTACTTTATTAATTCACTCATTAAGTTTTTACTAATACCTAACATATTAGCTGCTTCGCTAACATTTAGACCTATTTTTTCATTAAAATTTTCATTCATTTATATCACTTCCATATACAGATTAGGCACATTTATCATAAATTGCCTTATGGAAGGGCAAATTTTTTGGAAACACTATATATTTTTATTAATCTTTTTTGTCAATCACTTCCTTTCTCATGTATAATTTTATAACCTTTTTTTGTAAATTTCAATAAGCACGGCTTAAAAATTTTTTTCATTGAAATATAAGCGTTTTTGAACATTTTTAGTATCAAATTTTAAAATTTTTTTAAAAGAAATTTTTATATACTTACAGATACAATGATTACAATAAATATAAAAAATTTTCTTTGAGCATTAACTTTTTTTAATTCTTTTTATACAATTACAATACAAAGGGAGGAGAGAAAAATGCCAAATTACTATTTTACTTACTGGATTGCTAGTCATGGAAAAGATGCTTTTAAAAATTTAGCAGATAAAATTTGTCAAAATATAAAAATACCAACACCGATAATAAAAGCTCTTGGAAAAGATGAGTTTTTAATAGAATATTGTATTGTTGTCTATAATATTGTAGCTTTAAATTATTTTGGATTAAGTACAAACCAAATATCTTTTATGTTAGATTTATCGCTAACGCCTGGTACAAGTAAAGTATTTCCTCCATGTGAAATTTTAGAAGCACAAAAAGAGGTAATACCGGAAATTGAAGATTATATTAGAAAAGATTTTAACTTTTATAAAAAATAGGGGAGAATTGTTTATTGATTTTTAACGAAAAATAACAGGTTCTATTACCTGCTATTTTTGTTTTTTCTCCTATATTCAGTCTATTTTATATATAAACATTTAATCCCAATAAGATTCATCGGCACCACCAATTACTTCGCCTGTTGTTACATCTACAAAAATCGATTTAGAATTATATTTCTTTTCATTGTTTGGATCAGGTTCACCTTGTTTATAGTGAATATTAACTGACCAAACTTTTCTTGCTATATTTTGTACTGTTTGATATTCATTATATCTTACAGTACTTCCATCTGCTTGTTTTTCCTCTTTAAATTCAGGATATTTTCCTCCATTTTGTTCTAGTAAATAAATCCATGAATTAATTTGTCTAATTTGTTGTTTTGTAATAATCCAATCTACTTCATTATCTGTTATTTTCTTATCTTTTTCTAACGCAATTTTTTCTGCTTCTTCTTTTGTAATTTGAACTGGATTATCTTTATATTCTACATTTTCATTTGCTATAAAAGCACTATACACCTTTACCTCTCCATTTACTACTGTAAACATAATTTGAACTCTTTCAAATTGATTTAATGCTTCTCCATAAACTTTGTAATATGTTACAATCCATTCAGCACTATTGCCTTCGTTATCTGGGAAATAACATGGTGGTTCTAAAATTTCATTTATTTTATATTCATTCTCTTTTAAATCAAATAAATTATATATTTCATCTGATCTTTTCGTTACTTCTTCTTTACTTATGTGGTCTGGCTCAAAACCAGAATGTACTAAATTGTTATTTTCAAAAGATATACATTTTCCATTTTCAGCATTGATTCCTACATGAATACCTTTATTTAGATTTGTATCTGTTGTAAAATAATATACTAATTCTGCTCCCATTATATAGTTTTTCTTTAATTCCTTTGTAACAAATTCTTGATTTTCAATCCCAAGTTTATTTAAAAATTTATTAGCTTCAACTATTGCTTCTTCCATATTAACTGCTTTTTCTTCATCTTCCTTTGTAACTTCTTGTGATCCTTGACTTTCTTTAATATCTTGTATTAATTCCTCGTAAGATTCATATTTTTTAGGTTCTTTAAAAACTCTTTCATATACCATTGTCCCAGCAAATACAACTCCTACTGTTAATCCAGTTGCTAATGCAAAGGTCGCTACCATTTTTCCTATCTTATTTTTGAACATTTTTGTATCCTCCTTTTCAAAGTTGGATATAGCTATTTTTCTTTTTACTCTTTTTAATACATTTTTACTTAAATCTTCATTTGTCATATCTATATCCCTCCTTTTCTAAACGGTAGTGTAAACTAATTTTAAAATTAATTTGTCTACACACCTTGTCTTTTAAGG
>CASDJM010000058.1 GCA_949280815.1 uncultured Clostridia bacterium
AATTTTTCCGTTAATGTTTAGAAATTTTTGGGACATTTTCAAAAGTTATTGACAGCTTGAAATGTCGTAATATTTTTTCCACCTTATTTTTTAATTTTTAAAATCCGTCACTTTTTCGTCACTTTTTAAAACAAAAACAAAAAATAGCAAGTTTTGTGTTCCCTGCTATCCTTATGTTTTACTCTATAAAAGAGTGGTCGAGGCGACAGGGATCGAACCTGCGACCTCATGGTCCCAAACCACGCGCGCTACCAACTGCGCTACGCCTCGATATTCAATTTTTATATTGAACGCTTATATATAATATCATAAATCAAAGAAATTTGCAAGAAGTTTTCTATAATTTTTTTTAATATTTTTCTATTTTCACTTGAAAAATCTCTTTTGACAAGTTATAATAATAAAGTATGTAGCAGTAATTTTGTTGGATAGAGCACTCGGCTACAAAACGTATACCTACAAACTTATAAATATTGATATTTAGGGATTTCAAGAGATAGTGTAAAAAGTTTTCCCCTGAAAATCCCCTTAAATAATAATTTCATACCAAAAGCATATTTTATATGTACCCGTAGTTTAGCTGGATAGAATGGCAGGCTACGAACTTGCAGATCGGGGGTTCGAATCCCTCCGGGTACACCATTGCTTAAATGGTAGTTCTCAAGCTAATTTGAGAACTCTTTTCTTTTTTTGGGGCTTTTTCTTTAAAAAGTATCGTTTCACTTGTGTAGACTGACTTTCAACATTTTTTGTTTTCCCCTGAAATTGTTCAAAATTTACTCTTTCAAATTCCTTTTTCTTTCGTTCTTCTGATACATGTATATAATAAAAATCTGTAGTTTCAAATTCGGCATGTCCCATTAATTCTCGTAAAACTTCCTTATCCATCCCTTTTTCACTCATTAAAGTTGCAAAAGAATGCCTAAATCCGTAAATTGTCATGTGTTCTAATTTATGCTTTTTAATAAACTCTGTAATCTTCTTTGTTAATCTTTCTGGAACATAAGGTGTTCCAATAGTATTTAAAAATACATACTCGTTATTATCCCATTCTTGTCCATATTGTAGATTATTCATTTTCTTTCTTTTTAAGTTTAGTAGCATTTTTTTAATCTTGGTGTCATAGGTATATTATGATAACTTTTTGTAGTTTTTAAATCTCCATCAGTCATAATATGTCCTGTAATATTCATTTCATCATCATATAATGTAATATCTTTGTAAGCATTTTCTACTTTGATTTTGTTTTGATTAAAGTGAACGGATTTCCATTTTAACCCACAACCTTCTTCTGGTCGCATACCAGTTTGAAGTAATGTGGCAAAAAGTAATGCAAAAGGTCTTTTATCTTTCTCACATACATCAAGCCATACTTTTTGCGTATCTTCTGGTAAATAACATACTTTTGCCACCTTCGCTCTTTTCTTCTTTTAAAATTTTAAATCAAAGTTTGGAACTTCTTTTATTAAGCCTTTTCTATCTTTTGCATAAGTTAATACTGCTCTATAAGCAAGAATAAATCTTTAGCAAATCTAGGTGTTTTCTGTCTTTTCTCATTGATATATTTCTCTGCTAACTCTTTATTAATTTCGCTAACATGATATTTTTCAAAATCTATCATAACGTGATTTTTTATTGTGTTTATGTAAGTTTCTACAGTTTTTAAGCTAATTGTTTTATTAGTAGTAGGATTAACTTGATTCTTTTTCCAATTAAGCCATTCTTTTGCTATGTTTGGAAACAAAGTATAATCATCTGCAAGTAATTCTATTTTTCTTTTTGCTTTTTCTTCATTAAATTCAGTAAACTTATTTAATTCGGATGAACATTCTTCTGTAAATACTTTAACATTAGGAATTGTGCTATTTCTTTTAATATCAAAATATACATCAGTAATTAATTCGCCTAACCTTTTTCTTGCCTCTTTTTCACTTCTTGCTGTCCTAGATAATCTTGGGTTTTTATCAACTCCCTCCATAATTGAATTAAGGGCTAATGTTACTCTTGCCTCATAACTATTTCGTTTTTTCCTTATCTCTATCAAATTTTTTATTTGAATTGTCATATAAAAGATGTGTTAAATGTTTTAAGTTACATTCAGCAATTTCCTTTGCACTTGGCAGTTCATAAAGTAAAGCTAGACTAGATTTTTGAGCAACAGATGAAACAATTTTAGGAAACTCTGGGAATACAATATCTACTAGCCTTACAAGAGATGTTTTAAATTTTGAATTTTCTTTCACTAAACGAAATCTATGTCTAGTTAGTGACTTTAATTCAGAAATATGATATGATACTGGTATGTAGGGTTTTAAGTTATCTGAAATAAGCATTGTAGCAATAACATGAGCATCTAACTTATCTGTTTTAGTCTTTCTAAGGGTTTGACCTTTTATGTAAAGATTAGTTTGTAATGGATTAATAAGATATGTATTAAAACCATTTTTGTTCAGAAAGTTTAGAATATTATCACTATAATGACCAGTAGCTTCAAGCCCTACTTTAATATTGTCTAGTGAATCAGAAAAGCTGATTAAAGAATTGTAGAGAGTTTCAAAACCATCTGAATTGTTTGTTATGGTTAGTTTTTCAATTAATATTTCGCCATCAGAATTCATAGCAAAACAATCATGTTTATCTTTTGCAACATCGATTCCAACATAAATCATAGAAACAACTCCTTTACAAAATATTTTTTAGACAATGTGATCCACGAAATGCTTGCCGAAAGTAAACTCGTTCAATATTAAACGTCAAGCGTTATCTAACTAATTAACAATTAAACAAACATCTGTGGTTAGAGTCTATTATTGTAATCGTCAAAGCGATAGTAATTTGCACTAATCCACAGTGTCTATGTAGATATTATACAATGGATTTAAGAATAAAAAAATGTATAATGGACTACATATTCATTATACGAGTAATTTGTAAGGAGGATATACAATGAAAGATATAATCGAATTTGCTAATAGAGAAGAATTTAGAAATTGGTTATATGAAAATTGTTTATCAAAAGATGGTGTTTGGCTTTTATTTAGAAAATCTGGAGAGCCAAAAACAATAAAAGCAAATGAAGCACTTGAAGAAGCACTATGCTTTGGATGGATTGATGGGCAAATGCAAAGTATTGATGATAAAACTTATAAAAAATATTTTTCTATGCGTAGAGATAACAGTAAATGGTCTGAAAAAAACAAAGCATTGACAAAAAGCCTTGAGGAACGAGGACTTATGACCGAATATGGTAGAAAGAAAATAGAAGAAGCAAAAAATAATGGGCAATGGAATGCTCCAAAATCTATGGAAATAACAGAAAAACATATTTCAGAGTTATCTACTATATTAAAAGAATATGAACTTGCTTATACAAATTTTCAGTCAATGTCTCCATCAGTAAAGAAAACTTATGCTAAAGCCTATTTTGATGCCAAGACTGATGATGGAAGAAAAAAAAGAATTGCTTGGATGGTAGATAGACTTAATAAAAATCTTAAACCAATGTAGTAAATAACAAATTACATGTATACTGTTAGATGTAAATAAATGAGTTTACATCTAATTTTTTTGGTTGTAAAATTATTTACAAAGAATTTAAGTTAGAACATCAAATTACAGAGGTCTTTGAATCTAACAACTTGACGGTTCGGCTTTTATTCCTATTATTAATTTAGTTTTAGATAGTGAGGGCAATAGACTCTATAGAACAAGCATGATGAAATAATAGTAGAGGTAAAAGACTTAAGTTCAAAAAGAAAGTAGGTGAATAATTTTGAAAACAGTATTAAGTGTAGATGTTGCTAAAAATAAAAGTATGATAATGCTTATGAATAGTGATGGAGAGATACTTATTGATACAAGAGAAATAAAACATAATTTAGAGGACTTTGAGAAAGTAAAAGAAGAAATAAAAGAAATCAATCCACAAAATCTGACAGTATTTATGGAATCAACAGGTACATATCATTTACCAGTAGAAAGATATTTTAAAGAAAATGGATTTAATACTTTAGTTATCAATAGTTTAACGACTAAAAATAATTATGATACCATTAGAAAAACGAAAACAGACAAAAAGGATTGTTACAGATTAGCCAAGTTATTTTTTGTAAATGAAGTAGAATATCACGAAATATCGAAAAAAGATTTATATGCTAATTTAAAAGCAATGACAAGGCAATACTTTTATTTACTTCAGCAAAATGTTAGTTGCAAGAATAGATATAAAAGATTGTTAAATATATGCTTTCCAGAGCTAGAGAAAATCTTTAAATCAACAAGAATCTATGATGATACAGCATTAAATTTTATTAAAGAATTTCCACATGCAGAAATAGTAAGAGAAAAGAGAATTGATGCATTGTATAACAATTTATACAAGACAAATGGAAGAAATTTAAACTTTTATAAAAGGTTACCAGAAACGATAAAAATAGCCTCATTAAATTCTTATCCAGGAGTTAGCAAAGAGCATGAAGATAATAAAAATCTTTCAGATATGGCTAAAATAGTGCAAAGCAATAATAATGTCATAAATGAATTAAGAGATAAAATGATAGAAACAGCAAAGCACTCACCATATTATGAAATAATAAATTCATTTTATGGAATTGGAGAGATACTAACTGCAGAGATACTTGGAGAATTAGGAGATATAACAAGGTTTGATAGTCCAAAAGAAATAATAGCATTTTGTGGACTTGATCCAACAATAAAACAATCAGGGAAAAGTATAAATGTGAAGGGAGCAATATCAAAAAGAGGAAATAAATATGCACGATATATATTATTTAATTGTAGTCAAATGGTAGTAAAACTAGGTGCTTCAAATTATCCAGAACATCCAGTATATATCTATTACCAAAGTAAAAAAGCAGAAGGCAAACACTACTACGAAAGCCTAACTGCTTGTTCTACAAAAATTCTAAGAATGTTATATTCTATGTGCAAAAATAAAAAACAATTCTTAGAAAACTAATTATAATTGAATTTTATCATAAAAGAAGTGAAAAAGATACAATTTTTTAAAAAATATATCGTTTTCGCTTGTTTGCCATACAAAAAAATAATATAATGAATTTATAAAAAAATACTTGACAAAGATTAGATAGTCATGTATTAACCAATAAAATCCTTCTGCTAAAATATAATTTTTTCTATAGATTAATTTATTCTGTTTCCATCTACAAGTTGGATGTTTTTTAATCATAAATTGAACTGCTCTTTGTAAATCTATGTATGTTATTTCTTTATCATTTTTGGTTTTTAAGTTTAGTAATTTTAATTTGTTTAAAGCACTATCATAAGTCATAAAAATTTTTTCAAGCTCTTTTACTGTATCAGTAACCATTATTACCTCCTTAATATATAACTTTTAATGTTTGCGAAAGCTCAACATTAAAAGTTAAAGCAAAATTTATTTTGCTCGAATGTTAAGGCATTTTTTTACGCTTTAACATTCGCCAGTATGGTGCTTTGGCACCTGTTTTGCTACTTAGGGAAAAATCCCTAAAACCCTTTTAGCCCGCTGGGAGAAAATTTTTGATTAATATTTCATAAAAAATGATTAAATTTTTTAATAGATTTTCTAAAAAATATAATCCTTTTTTTGATTTTTTTGTTGCTATTTTTAAAGAAAATTTTTCTCGTGTGTGTGATATTATTTATTATTTTTCTTTATTATTATTTGTGTAAAATTTTTTAACATACTGTGCTTCATATTTTAAATATCTAGTTAGTCATATTATCGACTACTGAGTTTTTCAATACTTTCAGCAGATTTATTTCATTAATTTTATAATAAGTTTTTGGTGGAATATCTATATATTTTACTTCTAAAATATCAGCATTTTCTAGTATAGAACTTGCTGTTCTTTGCTTATATGGTGTTAATTTTGTACTACTTTCTATACTATTTTTAGTAGCAAAAAAGAACCCATTTTTTAACTGATTTCTTTTCTTAAAATAATTATATCGACCATATAATTCTCCTAATAAAATAGCAGAATTAACTCCAAATTTACTGATTAAATCTCTATTTGCAATAATAAAATTAGATTGTATTATAAATCTATTTTCCATAGTTTTTTGCACTCCTTTTTCTAAAATTATATTTTGATTTTTCCCCCGAGCAGAAAAAATATTTTCCCTTATCTTTTTATAAAATATTGATATTAAGTTTTTCCCCTGAAAGTGAAAATGTTTTCCCCATATTTCCCCTTAAGTGTGGATTTTTAATAAACTATTTTTCATTTTCTTAAACTTATTTAAACTATATTAAATTTTTAAAAAATTCTTGTACTTTAGTAATACCTATACTTATAAAATATAATCTTAGAAAATTAAGCGTTTCAAAAGCAGTTATTTTTGAAATGGCTGTTCAACTACGAATGGGAAGGTCGAAGATTCAAATCCCTCCTAGTGCACAATAAGATGCTTATCATTCAATATCTAAAAGAATTAAATGATAAGCATCTATATTTTAAATTATTTTATTTATTCTACATCTTTCGACACTTTTCTTCTTTTATCTTTGTTATACTTTTTTCTGTTGTGATTTTTATAATTCTACAAAAGAAAGAGGGTGTTTATTTTGAAAAAATTAGGTACTATTACCGTATCTGTTTTTATAAGCGAAGATAATCACACTAATTTTCGTGTTCAGGCAGATAATGATAATGTTTTACCAGTATCTTATATTATTGAAAATACTTTAAAGTTATATTAGGCTAACTTTTAGTTAGTCTTTTAAATTCTTATCTTTCTTGTTGTAAAGCGTTGTAAATTTTCTCTTACATTTCTATTTATAATTCATACCTATTCATCTTTTCCATTTTCACCTTTTTGTGAAGGGAAAATAGCTTGTTCCTTTGTGGTATCCTCATTCTCTTGTTTCTTAATAGCATCCATAATCATAATAAACTTAACATTACCACTATTTTCTCCATTTAGCATGGTAAAATTATTATATTTCTTTGACAACTCTGTTAACTTTTCAACTCTTTCTGTCATATCTTTTAAGTCTCCATTCACATAATTGCAAATCTTTTTAATACCATCTTCGTTAAATGTCTTTACCCCTTGTGCTAATGTATTAGCTCCATGATTTAACTCATTTGCTCCACTATCTAATGTATTAGCACCATTATTTAGGCTATTCAATCCATTTGTTAATTGATTTAGACCTTGGCTTAATGTATTCATTTGTGAAACGACTTGACTTTGTGCAGTTGCTTTTACTTGATTTGCTACTTGTTTTGCTGTTATGATTGCTGTGTTTTGAGCTACTCCGAGTTGCTGTCGTTTGGGCAACTGTTTGTGCTGTTTGATTCGCTACACTTCCTGCTACTTGTTCTGCTACGGATTGTGCCGTTTGATTAGCAACTTGTTGAGCAACTTGTGTTGCTGTTTGTTTAGCAGTTGCTTCTGCTGCTGTTATAGCTGAATTTTGAGAAAATTGTAAAACAATTGCTTTTTCTTGTGTTGGTAGAGCCTTGTAAGTGGCATTTGCTTCTAATCCAGCCTTTACACTTGCCATGATTTGCTGTTTTTGTGCTTGTGTCAAAGTTAATCCTGATACTTGACTTACAGCTTGACTTGCTGCTTTTTTACTGATTGCTACTTTTTGTCCTTGAATAGTTTGTATTGCTGTTGCTTGTGCTTGACTTCCTATTTGTGCTTTTTGTGTCTCTGATAAAGTAGCTACTTGTTTTGCTTGCCCTCCAATTGCATTTAATGTATTTTTATCTAAGGCTTCGCTTTTATCGTTAGCTAATTTATTAGTTGCCTTTGTAACTTCTGATTGGATTTGTTTTGCTCCACTATATGCTACATTCGTTCCTTCTTTCAATTCCTTTGTTCCTGAAGCTAATTGATTGGTTCCGTCAGCTAATGTTTGACTTCCTTCTTGAATTTGATTACTTGCAGATTGCAATGTATTAACTTGGGTATATAACTCATCTAATTCATCAAAAATATCCAAATCCTCTTCTTCTAACACTTTTGGTGTTACAAAAGTAATAATATTTCCTAATTCAAAATCTGTTGCATCCATTGTAATTTCAATATTATTTGGTATTTCCATATCTGCTTTTTTTATATTTAAACTCTCTTGTAGACCTGGCAATGCAATTCCCATTACCATAGCTTTGCTTCCGTCATTGATAACCTTTCCATTTGATATCTCTATATTTTTATTGGTATCATTTTGTAAAACAGTTCCTGCTACCACTACAAAAGGGGTATACATTTTTTGTTGTCTACCATTAATGTTCACCATATGTTCTTCTTTATTGGTATATTGTATGATAATTTTTACATGCCCTGATTTGCCTAAAATCTCCTCTGCTTTTACTTCTTTTCCATCTAATTGATACTTCACGTTACATTCAATTGGTAAATCCTTTTGACTCTCTCCTTGATAATAAATATCTTTTTTGTCTGCTTTCCATACTAATGAATTTCCGTCTTGTTTAAACTCTTCATCTCCATTTGTATTTTGAATATTCATTAAATCAGACATATCATTAATTAATTCTAATTCTCCATTATTTTCAATATGAGTACTTACAATTGTTTGATATTTTTCCCCTTTATGATTCATTTTTGAATAAACTGTTTCATCCTTTATATAAGCAAAAACAGGTAATGTATAGGCACACATCGTACATAATAATGTTCCTGAAATTATTTTACTTTTCGTTTTTAAATTCATTTCTAATCCTTCCTTTCTTTCTCTAATATTTAACTTAAGAATGATAAATTTCAAAAAAGTGAATTGAAAGTAATTTTAGGTAGAAATTCTTTGTCAATTTTCTGGAAATAGTTCAAACTTGTTTTGAAAGGGAGCCATAAAATTAACTTAGAATTTCTATGAAAATTAGCTTGAACGAACATTTTGAAAATTTATCATCTTTAAATTAATTTATTATATTTTTACGAAATTACAGACTGTGTGAAGCTGGGAGTCACAAGAAAAAATATAATAAATTGTGATAAACTTTTATATTTTGCATTAACTAATCATTCTCATCTTACTCGTGGTCTTACAAATCAATCGGTCAAACACCATCAAAAATGCTGGTAAAACTGTAACAACTACAGCCATACTGATAATTGCTCCTCTTGACATCAACGTACAAAGCGAACCAATCATCTCTATCTTTGAATAAGCACCCACACCAAAGGTTGCTCCAAAGAAACACAATCCACTAACAATAATCGAACTAATTGAGCCACCAAGTGCATCATCAATTGCTCCTTTCTTGTCTTTTGCACTCTTTCGATTATTCATATATTTGGTTGTAATTAAAATTGCATAATCGATTGTTGCTCCTAATTGTATCGTTCCAATTACAATAGATGCCACAAATGGTAATGTTGTATTGGTAAAAGCTGGTATTCCCATATTGATGAAAATTGCAAACTCAATCACAGCAATTAAAATAACTGGTAGTGAAATAGATTTTAATACTATTATCATAATGACAAATATAACTCCGATTGACACTACATTAACACTATTAAAGTCATGGTCACTAATTTCTACCAAATCTTTCATGAGTGGTCCTTCTCCTGCTAATATGGCTTTTTCATCATATTGCTTAATAACCTCATTCACTTTTGTAATTTGGTTGTTTAATTCATTAGTTGCCATTTCATATTTTGAATTAATAATAATCATCTGATAATCATCATTTTCAAATACGTTTTTCGTATCATTGCTCAATACACTATCTGGTATCACTCCTGCTACTTTTGGATATCCTAATGTCCATTCAATGCCTTCTATCTCTTCAATTTTATCTAACATTTCACTCACTTTATAATTTGGAATATCTTTATCTACTAGTAATACTTCTGCTGATACAATATTAAATTTCTCTTTTAAGGTATTGTTAGCCTCCACACTTGGTAATGTATCTGGTAATGATTTATCTAAATTATAATATACTTCTGTATGGGTATAACCATAAATGGCTATTGGCAAAATAATGATAAATACGATAATAATTGCTTTATAATGTTTGATGGTAAAGTTCTTAATTCCTATAAATTTAGGCATAATTTCTTTATGTCTTGTTTTTTCGATAAGTCCATCAAATGTTAATAACATAGCTGGTAAAACTGTTATAACACAAATAACTCCTAATAAAACACCTTTTGCCATAACCATTCCAATGTCTTTTCCTAATGTTAAATTCATACTACAAAGTGCTAAAAATCCTGCTATCGTAGTTAATGAACTTCCAATGACAGATACCATCGTTTTACTAATGGCATGTGCCATGGCTTCATTTTTGTTGGAAAAAGTAGCTTGTTCTGCTTTATAACTATGATATAAGAAGATAGCGAAATCCATCGTTACCCCTAATTGAAGTACAGCACTAATAGCTTTCGTAATATAAGAAATTTGCCCTAAGAAAATATTGCTTCCCATATTGTATAAAATAGCAATTCCTATATTAAGTAATAAAAATAGAGGTGCTATATAAGAATCAAGAGCTACTTGTAAGATAATAACACATAATAAAACAGCAATAATAACATAAATCGCAATTTCAGAATTTGCTAAATCTCTTGTATCTAATACAGTTGCCGACATAGCACTTATTTTACATTGTTCATTCGTTATTTCTCTTAATGTTTCGATTGTCTCCATTGTACTATCAGACGAAATACTATCTTTAAAAGTAGCTAATAATACGGTATTTCCATCTTTGTAAATTTTATCTTTTATTTCATCTGGTATCATTTCTGTTGGAACGCTAGTTCCTACTACATCCGCAATTCCAATTACTTTTTCTACATTATCAATTTCTTTCATTTTGTTTTCTAATTGTACAATATCTTTTGTTTTCATGTTTTCTAGTACAATCATAGAAAAGGCTCCCATATTGAAATCTTCTGACAATATCTTTTCCCCTTGAATCGTTTCAATATCTTCTGGTAAATAAACCAAAATATCATAATTGATTCGCGTCATTTTCATTCCTATGATAGATGGTATCAATAACAGAATTGCTACGATTAATATTGTCTTTCTATGCTCGCACACAAATTCCCCAAATTTAAGTTGAAACATCTTAAATCTCCCTTCTTAAATATCAATTTTTAAAATGACTACTGGTCACTTTTGATATTATATTACTTTTATGACCATTAGTCAATACTTTTTATATTTTTATTGATTATTTTTCTTTTTTATGCCATAATAGAAATGTCCCCACTGGTTCCGGGATTAAATGGGGACATTTTGTAAACGTCCCCATTTAATCCCGGAACCAGTGGGGACGTTGGGGAGAAGGAAATTACTATGAAAATTAGCAAACAAAAAAATGAAAAAGAAAATAGATTATTAGAAACTGCTTTTAAACTATTCACAGAAAAAGGAACCAAAAGTACATCTATTCAAGAAATTGTTGACAACGCTAATGTAGCAAAAGGTACTTTTTATTTATATTTTAAAGATAAATATGAAATTCGTGATGTTTTAATTACTAAAAAATCAAAAAAGTTATTTTTGAAGGCTTTATCTAAAATGCGAAAAAATAATATTCAAAATTTTCCTGACCAAATTATTTTTATTATTGATTATGTAATTGATGAATTGGTTAAAAATCCTCTTCTTTTGAAATTTATCTCAAAAAATTTATCTTGGGGAGTTTATAATCAAACTATTATAAAATTATATGATAGACCAAAAGAAGAGCAAGATGGTTTATATGCTTTATTTTTAAAAGCTGTTAAAGAAAATCACATTGAACTAAAAAACCCTAAGGTTACTTTATTTATGATAATAGAATTGGTAAGTTCTACTTGTTTTGATTCTATTTTATATCAAAATCCCTTACCAATTGAAGAATATAAACCTTATTTATATGATGTCATTCGTAATTTGTTAAAGTAGTTTATGGCATATCACTTTTATTCACTCCATATACATTAGTATGGGGTGATTTTTTTGCTAATCAAATCATTTAAAATAAGTAAAAAATTAATCATACTTTTTATTATTATTGTTATTTTATTATCTAGTATCGTCATTTTTTATTCCTTTGCAAATGACTCTTCTGATAGTGAAACTTCTGAGGAAAAAAAAGATTTTATAAAATGGGTAGATTTTAATGTTACTTCTGAAGCTTTAAATTTAACAGCTAAATTAGATATTGATTCTCATAACAAAGAGGGTGAAACCGTATATAATTGGATTGAATTGCTTGCTTATTTATCTTGTAAAAATGGTGGTAATTTTAAGAATTTTAATGCAAAAGATTTAAATCTTTTAGTAGAAGAGTTAAAAAATGGCCAGACTATACAAGATTTAACACAAAATATGAAATTTTATGATTATTATTATGAAAGTTATTCTGCTGTTTTAGGTGGTTTCATTGGTGATTATTCCATTGAAATAGCTAATGAAGATGGCACAAAATCCTATCAAGAAAAATATGGACTAAAAGCCTTTCTTCCAATTGCCAAAAATTACTCTTTTAGCCATTATGATGATTTTGGAAATGCAAGGTCTTATGGTTTTAAAAGAACCCATTTAGGAAATGACCTCATGGGAAGTATTGGTACTCCTATCATTGCTATAGAATCTGGAATTGTTGAAAACATCGGTTGGAATCAATATGGCGGTTGGAGAATTGGTATTCGAAGCTTTGATACCAAACGTTATTATTACTATGCTCATTTAAGAAAAAATCACCCTTATGCTGAAGGATTAGAAGAAGGCATGACAGTAAAAGCTGGTGATGTGATTGGATATCTTGGCATGACTGGCTATAGTACAAAGGAAAATGTGAATAATATTAATGTTCCTCATTTACATTTTGGCATGCAATTGATTTTTGATGAGTCTCAGATGGATAGTCCAAATGAGATTTGGATTGATGTGTATCAGATTATTGAATTTTTGAAGAAAAATCGTAGTGAGGTTTACATGGCAAACCAAGAAACAAAGGATTATGAAAGAAAATTCGATTTTATGGAAGAAACCTTGACCGAATAACATAAAGGAAGTAAATATTTTTATTTTATATAAGTATGTATTATAATTAGGCTTATCGAAGAAAAGTCCTAGTCGGAATTGTACTGAACCCAAAAAATTGGACATTTTTTGATTAGGTACTAGGCAACTTG
>CASDJM010000059.1 GCA_949280815.1 uncultured Clostridia bacterium
TTCAAAAAAGACTTGACTTTTGATAGTTGGTCTTCCTTTTTCAAGATAAAGGCGACAAAAAAATCAACCTTTACAGTTGATTTTTCAATACTTTCGTCTGGTGCGACGATTTTACTTAATGGAGCGAATGTCGTAGTTATCTACAACTTTTTCTCTTAATAATTGATACAAATATCAATCAATTTACTAAAGTATATCATATTTTTGATAATTTGCAATAGTAGAATTAAAAATAATATTTCTTAAAATTAAAAAACTAACATGTACAAATAATAAACAACAAATTGGATGTACATATTTGCACATCCAATTTGTCATGAAAAAATCTTTCTCTTTGTTGGCGATTTTAAAGCAAGTATAGAAAATATCTACATGAGCTATATTCATATCCAACAAGTTTTCCAAATTCTTTTTGAGCATAGTCCCAGATATAGACGCCAGAAGATTCAACCATGTAGACAACACCAGATTCTTCCAAAAAACTACTCAAAGTTTGGTATGGTTTATAAGCCATAATCATAAGTTTTGATGCTCTACACTCTAAGTATCTCATTTTACCAGAGTCAATTTCATTTTCTGTTTTATCAATTATTGCCTTTCGCTGTTCTTGATTCAGCTGAACCTTTGGTTTATTATTGGAAGAACTTTGATAACCACTTTCAAGATAACTTACTACAGGTCCAGTAATCATTGGTACAGCATTTTGATTATCAAAGTAGAAATTCCAAATGTCCATTAGCCCATCAAGTAATCTTACATATAAGCTTGAACACCCGTTATTATACTTCTCAATCGAATTACTGTTCATACTGGCAAACTGCATATCACCACATCTGTCATCACCAAAATGAAAAGGCCAAAAACCAATGATAATGTCCTTGCATATTCTAATATTATCTTCGTATATATCAGAATAAACACGATAAAAGGCACCATCTTTATTGGTCTGTTTTTTGAACCTAATCTTATATACATGATAGTTTAATGCTGTTTGATAGGTACTTCCAAAAATTGCATATAAGATACCCAAGTCATTAATCATTTCTGTTTCTGAACGAGTATCCTCATAGTAGTTCTTGTCATCTTCAAAATGAACATGCCATTTAAAATTCGGGTTTGGATTCCATGCATTTCTATTATGATATGATTGACTACTAGAGTTATGTACTTTCTCATCCCAAAAGAAATCCTCAAAGTCAAAGCTGGTGGTTGTGCTGTAATCTTCTGTCTGTTGCTTAGGAATCTCATGAGTTTCTTCATAAGATTTAAGCTTTTTTTCGACTTTAGCTAAAAGCCGTTTAGCTGTTTCTTGCTCTGGACCAGAGTCAAGTTTAACACGTGATTGAAGTGCTTCAACCCTATGCTTTAACTTGGCGTATTCTTCTGGATTAAACTGTTGTTTTTTCATTATATCGCCTCCTAAAATTTTTGGTAAGTATTTACTTACATATTTATAGTATAGCATATTTTACATAAAATAGCAATTTGTTTTCTTCAGATACTTTCTACGCATAAATCAATTCTTTATAAACAATTTCTTCTTCCTGAGCCTTAATAGAGTTCATAGTTCCAACCCAACAAAGCATATCTGTATTTTTCATATCTTCTGTCAAATTGCTTTTGGATTTTAACTCACTAATAATCTGTTGCACTCTATTATCTGCTGTTTCTTGTATTTCTTTCAGATGTGTATTTAGTGTTCCGTCCATTAGCATTATAGTATAATCAGCTTTTTTATGTTCTTTCAAATATCCTAATCTCATTCTTCCATATTTATTTAAAATGATTTTTTCTCGTTTAGGCATTGCTAGATTTGGCATATAATAATCTCCCTCTAAACGATATTCAATACCTGTTCTTTCATCAATTTTTGTTTTTGGTAATTTATTATCCATAACATTTTCCTCATTTTAAAATCTGGTATCATTATTTTTCTTTTTATTCTTGGTTTTCTTGTTTTCATCTGGTATAGTTACTCTTCTATAAATATTATTAGCAATTTCATTATCATTGTTGTCAGATATTCCATTTTTATATAGGTCATCACTAACAATCTTATAGTTATTATCTTTATCATAGCAAATTCTTTTGTGGAAATGGCTCATAAGACTATGCCAAAAGCCTTTAAATTTCTGCAATTCTTGTTTTATCTTTTCCTTTTCAGTTTGTAACTTGTTAATAATTTTGTCTTTAGTAGATAGTTCATTTTTCAAGTTGCCGATTTCATTATCTTTTAGTTCTATTTCATACTTAAGTGAACGATTTTCCTTTTCTATTTCAAAAGCAGAATGCTCAAAATCTTTAATCGCCATATTTAAGTCATTTACACTCCTAACAGTTTTAGTGATACTTTTTACATCTTCTGCATAATTTTTAATTTTCTGGACATCCTCGTTTGAAATAACCATATTATTTTTATTCATCAAAGTAGGTTTTAGATTGTTCAATAATTTGGTTATATCTTTACTGGTATTATCAAGTTCTTTAGTTTGAGTATTAGCTTTTTCAGTTTCTGTTCTTTTTTAACTAGTTGTTTTTTAATTTCTCTATAATTGTCCATTTCATTAACATTAATGTCTTGATTTCTGCCTTTTTGTTTTTCTTTTAATCGTGTATTGACCTCATAAAACTTGTTATATGACTTAATACAAGCATTTCTCATTTTGTCTTGTATTTCAGTAAGTGAGGTTTTAGTAAACAATTTACTTTTTCCTACTTGTTTTTTCATTCCTCTAGTACAATTTTGTGTTACTGGAATACCAACAATGTGCATATGAGGAGAGGTTTCGTCAAAATGTATTGTAGCATTTGCTATCTTAAAATCTGGTACAATTTTAATTAAATCCTTTACTTGCTCATTATATACATCAACCATTTTAAATCTACATCTTTCATCCTTATTATTCCAAAAGTCCATATCTCCAAGTTCTATTACAATCTCACACGCAATATCGTTTTGAGATTCACATACTTTTTTGAAATAGTCTTTGATTTTTCTATCATTTCTAGTTTGCTTATTGTTATATTCAATTCTAGCTTGTTCAAATTCGTCTAAATATACTTGTTTTACATCATTTACAATATCACTTGTCCCATATATAGTTCTAATTAGTTCTGTTTGATTATCATAATCTCTCAAATTGTGTTTGTTTACATCTGACAAATCTTTTGCATTTTGAATTGCATTATTAGATAGAGAAGTTGTACCAGATACATTTTCTTTTGCAACTTTTTTCGCTAATTTACTTTTGTTTTTATCACTACCCAAGTGAAAAGAATATGCTAATTCTTGCTCCATAAAAGCACCTCCTTTGAAATTTCTTCGTAGCACAGGACTTCGTCTTGACGGAAGTCCTAACCCAGTAGGAATAAGTTAAGTACACTTTATAAAAAATTGTATTATAGACAGCTAAAAAGATATAAAATTATAGTTCTAAAAGTAGTGAAATTAAATTTTAGGAGGTTTTAGTTATGGTAGAGATAACTTATCACAAAGAGGGAGATTTTTTCGTTCCTGACTTATATTTAGAGAAAGAAGATTACGAAAATGATTACATTATTGGAAAATATGGTTATTTAAGATTAGAGTATCTAAAAAATCACAAAAAAGCTGAATATATAATAATGTTTATGAACAAGACTTTAAGAAAACATATTGTAGAAACTGATAAACAAGCTAAAGAAAGATTTGAAATGCTTATGAAACAAATGCTAGAAAAAAATCCTATTGATGAAAACTTAAAAAATACTGACCCTTTAAAATGGACTGGGCTTATAAATAATTATAAACACATAGCAGAAGAAGTCATTTTTAGAGAATTAATATATTGCTAAAATTAGTAATAGCAGGGTTAAAAAACTCTGCTATCTTAATATTTATTACTTTACTATTCCTCCAGAAAAACTACATTCATATACTTTTTCATTTTGGAAGTACATTATTTCTTTTCCTGAAAAATACTCAAACTCTCCCTCTACTTCACAGATATATACATAGTCACCATCTTGAAATTTTCTTTGTCCTCTATATGGCAATTCTGGATTTACAGTTAATAATGCTTTTTTCAAAAACGAACTAGAAAATTTATCATTCATTTCTATTCCATTATAATTCATAGCCCAAATTGGTTCATTATCAACAAACACAGCCTCTTCTCCAATAAATCTTTCTCCACCTAAATATGTATCTATATACTTATATTTTCCATCTTCATATTTTAAATCATGTGATTTAGGTCTAGTAGACATTTGTTCGATAGGATTATTTCCAGCATAAGTATTTTTTTTCGCATTTATTAGAAATTCTATAACTTCATTTGTTTTATAATTGCAATTGTTATTAAAATTGTCTATACAATTATCATCTTTTAATAATCTATCAAGAGAAATATTAAATATATCGCTTATTTGAATTAAATTATTAATGTCTGGTAATGTTTCTCCATTTTCCCATTTAGCAACAGCTTGTCTTGATATATTTAACTCTTCTGCTAATCTTTCTTGCGATAGATTTTTATTTTTTCTTAATTGTTGAATCTTATCTTTTATTTCCATTAAAAACACCTCTTTTTTATTTATCAAAAAGATTATATAACTATAAATACAATTATTCTACCAATTATAACTAGCAATTTTGACAACTATTAGTTGCATATTATTTCATATTATTATCATGTTCTTTTCCTTTAGTCAATTTCTTTTTATCTAATTTATTAGAATCTATGTATTTATAACTTAAAGCATTTTTGTTACTGATTACACTTTCGCCAAGCTCTTCTTCTAAATTATCACGAGTATTTTTAGCTATCTTGCCACCACGTTTTGCAATTTCTTTATTTTGCTCTAACCCATAAGGTCTATGCTTTTTAGCAAGTTCTCTTGTTGCTATTTCTCCTAAATCAGTTAAAACAACTTCTATGTCTGTCATATTATCTCTTAAAGACTCTTTTCTAATTCCTTTAAAGTCTTTATATTCTGATGCTTTCATTCCAGACCAAGCCTGATATATTTCATTTGTAAGAACTGCATATTCAATATTTTTTGTTATTCCATTTTCTTTCCATACATCTGTTAATTTACGTCTATCTACAACTCCTGTCATTCTTGCCTTAATCCAATTATCATCATATCCACGACTTCTATAATAATCAACAGCACGATTAAGTGCAAGTTCTGGATCAAATACTTCATCTATTCTGTCATTTCCCATTTTGGCAAGCCAAAGTTTAAATGGTTCAGCTTTTGGACTTGGTATTGATTCAATTAATCTTAATATTCCTTTTGTATCTAATGTATCTGTCAAATAATTTTTTCCATCTTTTTGAGATTTCATTTTCAGTTGCACGATATTTTCGTGCAACTGACTTCCTTCTTGTTTTAGCTTCCTTTTAAGGTCACTCCAATAGTTTCTTGGAATATTACTATCAGTTAATGCTCTAATAACATCTACAACACTAAAATAATATTCTTCTTTTTCACTATCCCAAGCACTTCTTATTTCACTATCTTCAAAAAGATTTGATATTGTTTTTAACTTATTATTTCCCATCAAAAACCTCCTAGTATACTAGATTTCAAATTTACCTTTATTTTCTTTAAAGAAATTATAATATATCTTCATATTTTCTAATTCATACCAATTTTTTGTCATAACAGGGATTGAATCTAAATCATATATTTTAGCATTTGGTATAGATAATAAAAATGGAGAATGTGTTGCTATTACAAATTGGCATTTAAAAAATCTACTTAATTCTGATATTAATTGTATCAGTTCAATTTGAAATTTTGGTGACAAACTATTTTCTGGTTCATCAAGTAAATATAGGCTATCTTCTTTTAATTCTTTGTCAAAAAATTCTAATGATGTTTGTCCATTGGAAAATTCTCTTGCATTTTCTTCTATTCTACTTTTTATAAATTTACTTTGTGTCTTATTTCTAGTTTCAACTGAAATACTTAAATCTTCTAAAGAAGAATAGTTAATAGGATTATATTTATATTGCATATATTGTTTTTCTAATTCTTGTCTTTGATTATTCTTTTCTTTATTTTCTATTCGTTTAGATAAAATATTGTCAAATATATCTTCACTAAAAATAATTTTACTTCCTAAAGGAATATTATTTTCTAAATAATATTTACATTTAGCTGTATACATATCAAAATAATCAGATTTAACTAATGGTTTTCTTCTGTCAATTACTTTTTTATCTGTATTAATTGTTTCAGTTATAATATTAAGTAAAGTTGATTTTCCAGAACCATTATCACCATAAAAAATTGTAATTGGATCAAATTCTATATTAAAAAATTCCTTTTCTAAAAAAATATGAAAAGGATATCCACTCCAATCTTCATTATCAAGTAGTTCAAAATTCTTCAAATATATCAATCTCATTCACTCCTCTTATTATTTATATCAAAAAATCAATGCTTTTTCAACAAAAAACTCCAAATTCATTGATTTTAGGGTAAAATCGTGATATATATTATGTGTATTCTAATTAGGAATACAAGAATATTGATGTCTTCTGGGGAATTTTACAATTCCTCAGATGCCAGGCGAAAACGAGTCGCATATAGGATTGCGAGCTGGTTATTAGAAAGTATGAAAAATTTAAAATAATAGTAAACTTGTCCAGTATTTATAAGTAATTAGAAAGCCATGAGTGCAAAGTTCAATATTCTATTTACATACACACTAAAAAATGAGTACATATTTAAAACTCAAATTTTGTTTGAGCTTGTTAAATTTGTATTCGTAGTAGGTAAATAGAGTATTGGTATATCGCTTATGGTCTTTTTGTTGCATATAAATTTCTGCCCTCTCTATTTATACAGAAACAAAAAGAGCTTAACAATTTATTTTTGGTATGTAAATAAATTGTTAAGATAAGCAAAAGAATATATGAATGATATTAAATATATTCTTTTGCTTTGGCGAAGCCAAACATAAATTATCTATCGTAAGATTGATAATTTATGAGCCCTCCGCTAGGAGCCCACTGACATCTTTACAAAACGAAGTTTTGAAAGTGTCATAGTGGGTTACATACTTTCGATAGAAAGTTATGTAACAGCTCCCTTCGGTCGCTACTTGCTACCTGCAGAAAGGGAAATATATTGGACAAGAACAAAACAAATATAACTAATGAAAAAATATATAGAATTGAACTAAATAATGAAGAATATGAATTTTTAGAAAATTTAAAGAAAGAGTTTTGTAATAAGCTCTCTAAAATGAGCAATGAAGAAATTACAGAATATTTAAAAAGCTTTTATCCAGAACAAAACCTGAACTTTGAAAAAAAAATAAAAGGTACTGTTTATAAGGTAAATACCTATTTTAATAAAGATTCGGAACACACAATACTAACTAGATTTTTTGAAATCTTCCAAAAGTAATAGTTTTTGTATTGAATTTTCAGTTTGAAATATGGTATATTATAAACACTACTTGAAATGTAGTAACTATAATTTTATATCGTATTTCAAAATGATAAATAAAAGAATATCAGCTTAATTATTAGAATTTAAGCTGTATCTATGTGGAGAATTATTTAGTGTACTTAACTAAATCGTTCTCCCCTATATGTTATGACATACTATCATAACATGGGGGCTCTGCGAGGCAATAAAATTTATTTTTAGCAAATAAATTTTATTCAAATTAACTATCGCCACTTTCATTTTTGCAAAAGCAAAAACAAAACGTGCCACGTTAATTTTTTTCTTGTGCATTTTCTTCGCAGAACTTAACTGGCTTAACACCTACTGAGATAGGAGTAGTGTCTTTTGTATAAATTACACTATCATTACTTTCATCTGGAATATATTCAAATGCTGTATCAATTTCTTGCATTTGAAATCTATCTTCTTCATTGATGTAAATTATTCCAAATCTATAAGTCTCCATTTTATTATCTGGATCTAATTTGTAGTAATCTTCTAAAGGGAACACTCTAACAATAGCACTATTGTCTTCGGCAAAGTTAAAATAAAACATTTGCTTATCAACATAGTATGTTGCTTCAGTATAACCAACATCATAGTATTGCCTTAATCTCATAATGATTTCTCCGACTTCTTCCTCTGGCAAATAATTACTAAATCTAACACTGCCAAGCACATTACCTAATATCATAGGTTTTGTAGTATCTATATAACCATTATCATATAGTTCTTGACAAGGCTTACAGATTGATTCTCTAAAATTTATTTGATTTACAATTATTTCTTTACCAACTAAAGCAAGTTCAATATCATCAACATATTTCATTATTAAATCTGCTTGTTCTTGTCTTGTATAATCTTTCCAAGTTTTAGTTCTTGCTTTATATTCTTTTTCTAGTTTTACTTTATTGATAAAATCAATATCTCTCTTTAATAAAATGTCTTTTGGTGTAAATTTTAGTTCTTCGGTACAATCAGTAGTCTCTAGTTTGTTCTGTAATTCACTTATTGCTGTTTCAACAATTTTCTTTTCTTCGTTATATTCTTTTAGTTCAAAAACTCCGTTAATATAGGCTTTTTTAATTCTTTCAAGTTTATTATTTTGTTCTTTTATTTCTTTTTCTAATTGTTCCTTTGGCTCATCAAATTTTTGCTTTATCATAGGCAAGAAGAATTGATTTACAACAGAGTCGTATTCTACTAACTCATTGATAAACTGGCTAAAATAATCAATGATAACTTTCTCTTTAAATTCAATTTTGCAGTCATTACAATAGTAGTAAAAATAGGCATTTCCATTTTTCTTTGTAGTTGCTTTTCCACCTAAAATCCTATTACATTTAGGACATTTTAACTTTTGCAAATATAAATAAGTTAGTGTTCTTTGGTAGCTCCTAGAGTTTTTCTTTTTCTGTACTTGACAATCTGCCCACATTTCTTTTGAGATAATAGGTTCTACTACATTTTCATAGTAAGTAGGGTGTTTAGTTTTCTTGCCATGAACAAAATCGCCTTTATATATTTCATTTTCTAAAATACCCATAATTGTTGAATCTCGCCAGTTATCTTTTCCTAACACTTTTTCTTTATTGAATAAGTTGCTAATTTTTTGATAAGAGTAACCATTATAATATAAATCAAATATTCTAATTACAATATCTTTAGTAGAATAATCAACTACCAATTTTTTATTTTCTCTTTTATATCCCAATGGTGCAATGTGAGGAATATGTCCATTTTTTATTGCACCTGCTAAACCTATTTTAGTTCTTTCGCTAGTTCTTTCAATTTCGTTTTGACTAACACTCATTAAAAGTCTTGAAATCATCTTGCCGTTTGCACTTGTAGTATTTATTTCATCATTAGCACAATCAATATATGCATTATTTTCATCTAAAAAGGTTATTAGTTTTTCCCAGTCAAATATACTTCTGGTTATTCTGTCTAGTTTTAGAGCAACGATAGTATTTATCTTTTTAGCTTTAATATCACTTTTTAGTCTTTCAAACTCTGGTCTATAATTACCAGTTTTTGCACTTATTCCAGCATCTTCATAATAGTCTACTATTTCATAACCTTTAAACTTACAAAAAGTTTCTAATCTTTCTCTTTGTTCTGGTAAACTAAATCCGTTCCCTAGCTTGATCTTCTGTGGAAACTCTTAAATACAACCCACACTTTTTCTTTTCTTCGTTCAATTTTCAAACCTCCTAATTAAAACAAAAAGAGACATCAAAGTACAATACGAGTACTACTGACATCTCTTAAATACATTTATCATAAACTAAAATATAGTAATGCAATATAATATAATTTTTTCAAAGTACTCATAATTATATAGCTTTTGACGGACAGCTATACATAATTTATTGTCTATATTATATCACGATTTCAAGAAATGTAAAATATTTACATTTATATCTTTTTCAAATATTCTTCTAATTCTGATAGTTTTATCTTTTTAGTCAAATTTGAAATATACACATCATTAGAATAATTGAAAACTAAAAAAGTAACATTTTTGATAATCACTCTATGTGGTTCAATATATGTAAGATTAGTTCTCTCTAATTTTCTAATACTACCATTTATAAAAGTAGGAGTAACTTTCGAAAACTCACATATAAATTCAAGTCGTTGTTTTAGGCATTCCTCAAATTCTAATTCTTGCTTAATTATCTTAACCATAAAAATAATCCTCCTTTCCATTGGAAGATTTTTTCGCAAACAAAAAAATCAACCAGATTTTATTTTCTGATTGCTTTCTGTATCAATTCTGTTTAATTTAGTTCGAACAGAAACGTCGTTGGAGCGTTTTAGGAGGTTATTCGCGAAAAAATCGCCTATTTTTAATAGTGTTTCTCCCACATTTTACTCAAAAAAATAATTCGATTAATCAACTGTTGAAATTAGTATAGCATAAAATAAAAAAATTTCATAGTTTTTTATTTAAAAATCAAATATTTATGATATAATATTGTTAAAAATATAGATGAATGTTAGGAGAATTTTATGAAAATAACAGTTGGAGGAAGTTTCCATGAACCTGGTTGGACAGCAGTAAAAAACACTGTAAAAAAGTTACAGAATGCAGGTCATCAAGTATTAGCACCTCGGTGCAGAATGGGAACCAATTAATATCAATGATGAGTTTGTAAAGTTTAAAGGTGAAGATAATACTTCTATAGAAGATTTACAAAAAGGATTTTTTTCTTGTATGGACAAAAGTGATATTTATGTAATCAGCAACCCTAATTCATATGAGGGATATATGGTTTCAATTGAATTTGGATATGCAACATATAGTATCTTGCATTCTCTTGGTTCTTTAAGGAAAATATATTTTACAAATACTCCTCTTGGATATGATAAATTTAACTCAAATTTAGATCTTCCATTTGATACTTTTTTAGAAAATTTATATAACAATCCACACTATCAAAATGAATTGAACTTTTTAAAAAAACACCGAGATAGTAAAGACCCGTATTTTAAATATACTTGTGAAAGAGATTTTTACGATGACTTAAAAGATATGTATGGAAAAGTTTTATTACTACAATCTCGAGGAAATTTAATTATTGGATTAGAAAGCTTACTTGATAAGAATAAAAATACAATTCAATCATCTCAATATTCTATATCAGATGATGATGAATATGAATTATGATTATTATAATTCTATTTAGATAATATTAAAGAATATAATGTCAAATTAAAATGTTCAGCATTATATTCCTTATATGAATTTTATTTCTTCGTTTATAAAGGGCTTGGGATTTAGTCCCAAATTTCGAATTTTGACTAGGGAGGAAAAATTCAGTGCTTGTTAGGAGCTATATGGGGGTACAAAATTATATTTAACTTAAATTTTTCCTCTAATTTTTTTATTTTTGACTGCTTATTACTGCACCAATTTTATAATTTACTTTTTTAGATTTTGAAAAAGTTTTGTTATCTTTTACAGCTACTAATCTAATTAGTTTTTGTTTTTCTTTGTTCAATTTTATTTCAATTTCTTCTTCATTTTCATTCACATTTTTTGAAAATAATTCATAAAATTCTATTTCAAATTCTTTATTAAGTCTTGTAATATAATCATCTAATTGTTCTTGATTTATATTAACACTTGTCCTAATTTCTTTTTCTTCTTCATTCACTTCAACTGGAACATAAACATCTGCTATTCCTAATGCAAAAAATTTTGTTAGTTGTTCAATATAACTACTTCTAAAATTTATTTTATCAATGTAAAATTCTCCGTTTTTTGTTCTTTAATAATGTCATTGATTCAATAAATTTTGAAATAAATTCTTGCTTTTCTTCTTTCGATTTTTTGTTCCATTCTTGTTTTAAAGTTTCATTCAATTTATTATCTTTTATTAGTTTTTCTCTTTCAATATCTCTATCAGCCATTAGCTGTTGTGGAGTAAAAGAAAGACTGTTCATATTCAATTTTTCATATTTTTTTGTTTCTAAAATGTTTATTTTTTCTTCAATCATTTTGTAATCTTCTGAAAAGTCTTCCATTTCAACTATGCCACTTACATAAGCTTTTTTTATTCTCTCTTTTTGCTTTTGTAATGTGTCAATTTCTTGGTCTAGTTTTTCTGTTTTTGTTTCCTTTTTGTCAGCTAGTATTGGTAAAAAATATTTCTTTACTGCCATATCATACTCAACTAACTCAAGAATAAACCTTTGCAAACATTCTTCGATTTTATCTTCTCTGTAATAGGTCTTGCAATGTTCACAAGTATAATACATATATTTTTTCTTTGTTCCTCCAGAACCTTTACACTTCATTATTCTGCTACATTTAGGACATTTTAGCTTTTGAAAGAATATATAAACTCTATCTCTTGTATAACTTCTCTGATTTTTCTCTTTCTGATGTTGTGCCTCGTTCCACATAGCACGACTAATGATTGGCTCTACTACATTCATATAAACTAAAGTATCTTTACTGTTTGATTTTCCTTTTTCATAATCTCCCATATAGACTTTATTGTCTATCATTTTCATTATTGTTGTATCTCTCCAATGTTTAGGATATAAAACTTTTTCTTTATTTAATGTATTACCGATTTGTTGATAGCTTTTTCCCTCTAAATACATATTAAATATTCTAATTACTACATCTTTTGTAGTTTCATCAATAACAGTTTTCTTATTGTTATCTTTTTTATAGCCTAATGGTACAATTCCGGGTAAATGCCCAGACTTAATTGCGCCATTTAAGCCAAATTTTGTTCTTTCACTAACTATCTCTATTTCTAGTTGTGATAATACTGTTAGCATACGCACAAAAAATCTTCCATTAGCTGAAGAGGTATTTACATCATCTTTATCACACACCAAATAGGTATTGTGTAATTCTAGTTGTGCAATTAGTTCTTCTAAATCACGAACTGAACGAGTAACTCTATCTAGCTTATAAGCTACAATGTAATTGATTTTTCCTTGTTTCATATCTGCTAACATTTCTTGAAATGCTGGTCTATTTATCATATTTTTTGCTGATATTCCAGCATCTTCATACACTCTAAATACTTCATATTC
>CASDJM010000060.1 GCA_949280815.1 uncultured Clostridia bacterium
CCTCCAATACGGACTTTCACCGATTAGCTAAACGACATGCCTGTCGCACATATAATATTATGCAAGCGAATAATCGCTTGCATATTTTATTTATAGAGGCTGTATCCTCAGAAACGAAGGTAATATGATAAAAGAAAGCATGAAAACTTTGGAGGAAAATTATAATACTACTCTCCACCTACCGGATTCAGTCCAGTACATTCTTATTACTCTAAGCATGTGTAAAAATTCTCCTGAAATACCACAGAAAACTCAGGAAACCATCGATGATTGTAAAAGTGAAATATCCAAAATTCAGAAAAAATCTTCTAACGGTTTTTGGTTATGGAAATTTTCGAATCATTAAAATTGTATTTTCTCAAACTTATCTTTATCGATATTTTTAGGCACTTCAATTGGATATTTACCAGTAAAGCAACCATCACAAAAACCATCTACCTTACAATGTTCTTTTGCAATTTCCTTTAGACTATCTAAATCCATATACTCTAGTGAATCTGCACCAATTATTTGTCTAATCTCTTCTACTGTTTTATTATTAGCAATCAAATTTTCCTTTTTATCTACATCTGTTCCAAAATAACAAACATCTACAAAAGGAGGTGAAGCCACTCTAATATGAACTTCTTTTGCACCAGCATCTTTTAAAGTTTTTACAATTTTAGTAAGCGTATTTCCTCTTACAATCGAATCGTCTACCAAAACTATCTTTTTACCGTTTACTGTATGATGTAGTGGATTCAATTTTAGGCTGATTAATTTCTTCCTTTTATTTTGTGAATTCTGGATAAACGTTCTTCCTATATATTTATTTTTAACAAAAACAATATCATAAGGAATTTTAGATTCTTTCGAATAACCCAAAGCAGCATCATTTCCAGAATCAGGAACTCCTGCCACAATATCGGCATCAACAGGTGCCTGCTTTGCCAAACATCTTCCTACTTTTTCACGAATAATATGCACATTAATACCATCGATTGTAGAATCTGGTCTTGCAAAATAAATATACTCAAAAATGCACAATCCTTTTTTCTCATTTGGCATAAATTTATCACTTACTATTTCATTATTCGTAATTGTTACCACTTCTCCTGGTTCAATATCACGGTCAAAAGTAGCTCCTGTAACATCTAAAGCACAACTTTCTGACGCAAATACAATATCTTCTCCACAATGTCCCATACAAAGAGGTCTAAATCCTTGTGGATCTCTTACTGCTATCATTTTTTGAGGAGATAAAATCAAAAGTGAATAAGCTCCTTTGATGATTTTCATTGCATTTTTTACCGCTTCTTCAATCGAACCTGTTTTCAATCTTTCTCTTACTATAACATGACAGATAATTTCTGTATCACTTGTTGTTGTAAAAATAGCTCCTTGTTCTTCCAACTCTCTTTTGATTTCCAATGCATTTGTCAAATTTCCATTATGCACAATTGCCAGATTCCCCTTTTTGTGTCTTACAACCATTGGCTGGGCATTTTCTTTTTTACTCACACCTGTCGTAGAATAACGTACATGACCAATTGCCATTTTTCCTTCTGGCATACTACTTTGTACTTCTCTCGTAAAAACTTCTGAAACCAGCCCTACATCTTTATGGAAATGAAGAATCCCATCTTCATTAATAGCAACACCACAGCTTTCTTCCCCTCTATGTTGCAAAGCAGACAAACCTACACAAACTTGCCCAACTAATTCTTCCTTTGGTGCTTTTGAATAAATTCCATACACACCACATTCTTCTTTTAACTTGTTAAACATTTCTTTCTTCCTTCCTTTGACTTTACTCTCTATTCATGTTAAACTACTTATATAAATAGGAGGTAATTTTATGTATCATTTAGTTGTTTTCGCTTCTGGTAATGGTTCTACGCTACAAGCTGTCATTGATAGTATTCACAACCATGAATTAGAAGCTCAAATTGATTTAGTTGTTTCTGATAATCCAAATGCCTATGCCCTAGAAAGAGCTAAGTCTAATCATATAGATACTTATATCATTCAAAATAAAAATTTTACGCAAAGAGATTTGGAATTATCAAATGTACTTTCTAAGTATTCCATTGACTTGATTGTTCTTGCTGGTTATTTAAAAATGATTGGTCCCAACATACTTGAAAAATATACAATTATCAATACTCATCCTTCTCTACTCCCTAAATATGGTGGAAAAGGTATGCATGGTATGAATGTCCACAAAGCTGTCATACAAGCTCATGAAAAATACAGTGGCGCTACCATTCATTTTGTCAATCAAGAGTATGATAAAGGTAATATTATTAGCCAAACACAAGTTGAAGTTCTTCCTAGTGATACAGCTGAGACTTTATCCCAAAAAGTACAAACTGCTGAGAAAATTCAACTAATTCAAGTCCTAAATCGCTTTGTACATAAAGAATTATAATAATCTTTTATAAATTTGTTAATATATATTATTTTACAACATCGCGTAAGCAACTAAACGAGCACATTCGCGAGTGCGATTGCAACAATCTACCAATATTAATTCAGAAGATTGCGACACACAAGATTTAAAAAATAATATATATTAACTTTTATAAAATACATAATAAATTCTAATGTTCATAAATTTCCCCAATATCTTTTCTATAATCTAATTTTGCATCAATATTATTTTCCATTGCATCATATGCCTTTTGTTTAGCTTCCTCTAATGTATTTCCACTTGTATGAACAGCAAACAACCTTGAAGTTCCTACTGATTGATAGCGATTACCATCAAATGGTTTGCTACTTGCAAAATAAATTTTAGCACCTTTTTCTAAAATAGCCTTTTTATCTACTGTAAACTCACAGGGCTCTGCCTTTTTTATGGCATAATCTGGACTTACCACATAAACCGTAAAAGTATAATTGTTTTTAAATTTACAATTTTCAGCAGACAATTTTTGTTCCCATATGTTCTCCATTACTTCACTAAATGGTGTCTCTAATGAATTTAGCACATTGATTGCTTCTGGATCACCAAATCTTGCATTAAATTCGATAAACCTAATTCCTTGTTTGCATTTAAAAAATCCACCATAGATAACACCAGTAAATTCTAAACTATCTTTATTTACATATTGAATGGTATCTTGAATTAACTTCGCACACTCATCTACATCTTTTTGTTCTAAGAATGGTAATAATCCATTTTCAAAACTCAAACATCCCATACCACCTGTTCCTGGTCCTTTATCTTCATCAAATCGATAAGGATAATCGAAAGTAGTTGGTGTCACTACAATATTTTTTCCATCTGTCAATGCCATTACGGTAAATTCTCTTCCCTCTACTTTATCTTGTACAATGACACTTCCATCCAACTCTAAACAAGATTTTGCATATTCATAACCTTCTTGTTTTCCTTTAAAATGAATGCCACCTACTTTAACCCCTTTTCCTCCTGTCAATCCTTCTGGTTTAACAACAAAGCTATCATCTTCATAATTTTTCATTACTTCATCTAATTGTTCTAAAGTAGCAACACTTTTATTTTTAATAATCATCTCTGGCGCCAATTTTTCAACAATTTCTAAAGCATAGGTTTTGCTCCATTCTACTTTAGCCCCTTGTGATGTTGGTCCAAAGGTTTTTAATCCAAGTTCTCTTGCTAAATCGATTAATCCTTCTTGTAACAAATTATCTTGACTAACAACACATGCCTCAATATTTTCTTCCTGTACAAATTTTTTAACAAGCTCTTTATCAAATGGATTACCTATCAAAAATTTTCCATTTGAGTTTTCTACTTGTTCTACAACAGATGGATTCGCATATGGCAAAATAGCATATAAGGTAAAACCTTTTGCAATTTGTTCTGCTAGCACTGCTTCACGTCCACCATTTCCTAGTAGTAAACATCTTTTCATTTTCTTCTCCTCTCAATGAGATTTAGGAATTTCTCAGCTATAGCATTTTTAATTCGTACAGCTAAGTTATGCCTTCACGTTTTCTCCTTAATCTCTATTTAATTTATTTGTATCTGATACTTTTGTTGTAACTCTTCTTTTAGTTGGTTAGCATTTTTAAATAAAATTCCATGAATTCCAACTTCCTCTGCCCTTTTTATATTCACATCCAAGTCATCTATAAATAGAGTCTCGTCTGCTACTATGTTAGTTTGATTTAATACTTCCTTAAAAGTTTGTTCATCACATTTTAAACTACTAATCTTATAAGAAAGGATTACTTGATTAAATATTTTTATATTTTGATTTTTTTCTTGTATGTACTCCATCCATTCTTTAACATGGTCTGACAATAATATCAATTGATATTTCCCTTCTAGTTGTTTAATAATTTCCATAGTTCCTTCTACAGGTTGATTTAGATGTTCTCGAATTGTCATTTTTAAATCTTCTACTGCAATATTCCAATTGGTTCCTTCTAAAAATTCTTGCCAATACTCTTCTTCCGTTAAATTTCCTCTCATCAGTTCAAGAAATGTACTAATTGTCTCCTCTTGTTTTCGTCTCTTGAATTTTTCAGCTGGAATATCATATTTCTGTTCTATTAGCTGTTCTATTCCATGATATCCCGATATAATAACCTCTGACAAATCAAAAATTATATTTTTAATCATTACACATTTACCTCAACTGATATATTTTGTAACAAATCGCTATATTTCTCTAAAACAGGATTGACTCTTTCTTCCACAAAATCTTCTACTTGCTTTGGAGCTCTACCACACAAGTGGTCTGGATTTAATGCTTGCATAATTTCTTCTGTGGTAAGACCAAAAGTCTCGTCAGTTGCAATTCTTTCCACTAAGTCATTTGGTTTTCCTAATTCTTTAACTTGTTTTCCTGCTTCCATAGAATACACTCTTATTTTTTCATGTAACTCTTGTCGATCTCCACCTTTTAATACAGCATTCATTAGAATTTCTTCCGTTGCCATGAATGGTAATTCTTGCATCATATTGGTTTTGATTACATTTTTGTATACTACTATATTGCTAGAAATATTCGCATATAAAATTAGGATTGCATCTACTGCTAAGAAACTTTCTGGAACACAGACTCTTTTATTTGCTGAATCATCTAATGTTCTTTCTAACCATTGAGTTGCAGCTGTTATTGTTGGATTTATAGTTAAAGTCATAACATGTCTTGCTAAAGAATTAATTCTTTCACTTCTCATTGGATTTCTTTTATACGCCATTGCTGATGAACCAATTTGTCCTTTTTCAAATGGTTCTTCTAGTTCTTTTTCATGTTGTAATAATCTCATGTCATTCGCAAATTTTGAACAGCTTTGTGCGATTTGTGATAATACACTTAGTACTCGACTATCCAATTTTCTAGTATAAGTTTGTCCGTGATACAGAATATACTTTTTCAAATCCCATTTTTTCCGCTATTTTACTGTCTATTTGTTTTACTTTTTCCTCATCTTTAAATAATTTCATGAAACTTTCTTGCGTTCCTGTTGTTCCTTTACAACCTAACAATTTCATATGACTTTGTACAAATTCTAGTTCTTCTAAATCTTCTAGTAAATCTTGTAACCACAAAGTCGCTCTTTTTCCTACTGTTGTTAATTGTGCTGGTTGAAAATGGGTATAACCTAAACAAGTTACCTCTTTATTTTCTAAAGCAAATTTCTTTAAATTGTTAATCACTAAGATTAATTTTTGTTTGATTAATTGCATGGCTTGTGTCATCAATACAACATCTGTATTGTCTGTCACATAGCATGAGGTTGCTCCTAAGTGAATAATCGGTTTCGCACTCGGACATTTTAATCCAAATTCATATACATGTGCCATAACATCATGTCTACACTCTTTTTCTCTTTGACTTACAATGTCGTAATCAATGTTGTTTACATTTTGCTTCATTTCTTTGATTTGTTCTTCTGTAATATCAATTCCTAGTTCTTTTTCTGTTTCAGCTAGGGCTACCCATAACTTTCTCCATGTTGAGTATTTACTGTCATTTGACCATAACTGATTCATCTCTTCACTTGCATATCTTCCAGATAGTGGTGTAACGTATTTGTTATTTTCCATTTTTATTTTCCTCCATTTGTTAAGATTTTTCTTTTATCTTTTTATATCTCTATTTCGTACCATTAACATTTTGGCTATTCCCTTTTCAAATACCTTGGTTCTATGATAGTTCTCATTCGATTCTTTATAATATTGTAATTGTTCTTCTCTGTCTATTTCTGGTAATGGTAAAATTCGATTTCCAGTAAGTTGTATTTGTTTTCTATCTATACTTGAAAAAGGCAGATAAAATTGTCTTGTTCCACATTTTAATAATGGATTCGTTTCAATTGGATCCACTTCTATTAAGTTAGGACTTAAATCTTCTAATGCCACCCAAAAAAATCTTTTTTCATAATTGATTGCTGTAATCTGTTTCGTTTCTTTATTATAATTAGCAATGCTTTTTAATTCTGGTCTATTTTCTACTCTCTGTATGATAGAAATACATTTACTTTGTTTTTCATCTACAAATTGACTTTCTTCTATTCCATCTTCATTATACTTACTTAGTATCTGTAGCGTTTGTTCTCCCTGTTCACCTAGTTCTACTACTTCTCTTTTCATTCCTTCTCGGTCACAGAAATATTTAATAAATTGCACACGTGAAGTAAAGTTAGTAGGATAATATCCATCTTTTTCTAATATTGCATACATAATTTCTTTTCCTTGTTCTCCTATTTTAATATTATCCTGTATCCATTTAACAGCTTCTTGCTCAGTAAAATCAATTTCTTGTCGTTTTAACATAACACTAATATGCCAGATAATTGACTGAAATCTAGGATTTCTTTTTATTTCCTCTGCTACCCCTTTTTGTTCTAAATATTCTTGAACAAAATGATTACTTCTTATCATTTGAATTGCATCTTCTTTTAACTTATCTTCTTCCATCCTTTTTCTCCTATCATGCAATCGCTTTCTTAACATTAAACTTTTTTGGCTATTATATTAATCCAATCAATATTAGTTCCTTGTCTTTCTTCCTTTATCTCTATCATCCTTAATATTTCAAAATCATTTTTTTCCATAACCTTTGTTATGCTTTCTATTGTATGCATTTGAAAAATTCTTTTATCAAAACCTTCTTTTGTATCAATAAACTGCACTCCATGTCCTTTTTTTACACTAACAAATAATATTCCATTTTTTCTTAAAACTCGATTATTTTCTTGCATTACTTTGTCTAACATTTTGCCTTTCGTTGTAATAGGAATATGTAATAAAGAAGCATTTTGTCTAACAATATCAAAACTGTTGTTATCAAAAGGAAGATTTAACATATCTCCTTTAATAAAACTATTTTTTGGAATTTCTTTTCTTTTTTCTAGTTCTTTTAAAACTTTTATCATTCCCTCTGAATTGTCTAATCCTATTACCTTTGTTATTCCTCTGCTATTCATATACTTTATATCTTTTCCTGTTCCAGTCCCTACATCTAACACTGTCATATCACAAATTGGTTTGTCTAACACTTTTTCTGCGGTTTGAAATAAAATATTATATATCTCTATCATTCTATCAATTACACTAGTTCTATCAGCATAAGAATAGTCAATACAAATGTTATCATATGCTTGTTTCGTTATTGCTAAAAACTCCTCTGCAAGATAATCTAATTCCTGCTCTTCTTCATCCATTAGATTGGATTTCTTTTGCAAATAATTAAATCTATCAACCTTTTCTTGGATTTCCATCTATTTTATCACCTCTTATCACTTCACATGTTCCGCTTTTCACCTAAAATGTAAATTTGAAAAAGCGAATTGAAAGTAATTGAATTAGAAATTAGCTTGAACAAGCATTTTTGAGAATTATCATTTTAGGTGAATTCTTATCTATAATAATTCACGCCTGCTTCAAACAACTTCTGATCCTTCCTACCAGGTACATTTTTCTCAATCTCACGATAGCTTCTCTCAGAATGACCCATCTTACCCAAAATTCTACCATCTGGGCTAGTAATTCCCTCAATGCTATCTACTGAACCATTTGGATTATAAGCGATATCATACGTTGCATTTCCCTGTAAATCCACATACTGAGTCGCAATTTGACCATTCGCAATCAACTGTTTCTCTAATTCCTCCGAAGCAATAAATCTACCTTCTCCATGAGAAATTGGAATCGTAAATTCCTCACCTAATTCCACTTCACTAAACCATGGTGACAATTTAGAGACCACCTTAGTTTGAACCATTCTTGACATATGCCTTCCTATTGTATTAAAAGTCAAGGTTGGTGCTGTCGCATCCATTTCTCTAATTTCTCCATAAGGTAACAATCCTAATTTGACGAAAGCTTGGAAACCATTACAAATTCCTAGCATTAAGCCATCTTGTTCCTGTAGATGTTTATGGATTAAATCTTTCAATTTTGGATTTCTAAATACCGCTCCAATAAATTTTCCAGAACCATCTGGTTCATCACCACTACTAAATCCACCTGGTATCATAATAATTTGTGCTTTTTGAATCTCTTTAGCAAATATATCGATGGATTCTTGAATATTTTGTGGTTTTAAGTTCTTAAATACAACCGTGTTAGCCATTGCCCCAGCATCCTCAAAAGCTCTAGCAACATCGTATTCACAGTTGGTACCTGGGAAAACTGGTATGAATACACGAGGTTTGGCAATTGGCATTTTACGAGTAATCGTACAAGTTTTATCACTCATGATATTATTTGCTTTTTTATTTTCTGTTTTCACTCTAGTTGGGAAAACTTTTTCTAATGGTTTTTCCCACATTTTAATTAACGATTCTAGCTCAAATGATACTGTGTCATTTACTACGATTTTTCCATCTACTGTTGTCGTTCCTAATATTTGTGCTTTTTCTACGGTTACTCCTTCTTTTAGTTCGATTACAAAGGAACCGTAATAAGGATAGAATAGGTCTGGCACATCACTTGCAAACTGGAATCCTATTTTATTTCCCATTACACTTTTCGTAATACTATCTGCAATTCCACCATGAGTAACCGTGCTAACAGATAATACTTTTCCTTCTTCAATTAAAGAATGAATGATTTCATAATTTTCTTTTAAATCTTCAAAATCTAGAATATCTTCTTGTCCCATTTTAGTTGGCAAGAATACTACTTTTGAATTGGTCTCTTTAAACTCATTTGACACTACTTTTGTCGTATCGGTTTCTCCAATACAGAAAGATACTAGTGTTGGTGGTACATCTAATTCATTATAAGAACCAGACATACTATCCTTTCCACCAATAGCTGCTATTTTCAATTCTTTTTGTACTAGGTAAGCCCCTAATATAGCCGCAAACGGTTTTCCCCATCTAGTAGGGTCATTTCTTAATTTTTCAAAGTACTCTTGTAAAGTTAAATATGCTTTTTTATAATCACCACCGAATCGCTACATATTTGGAAACCGATTCAATGATGGCATATACGGCTCCATGGAATGGACTCCAACTAGCCAAATATGGGTTATAACCATAGGTCATAATCGTTCCACTATCAGTATAACCTTTTAAAGTTGGAATTCTTGCTACCATTCCCTGTGCTGGTGTTAATTGATATTTTCCGCCAAATGGCATGATAACGGTATTGGCTCCAATACTACTATCAAAACGTTCTACTAATCCTTTCTGTGAACAACAATTTAAATCTGTAATGGTTTGTTCCCATTTTGCTTTCATATCTTCCACTTTTTCTGATTTGAAGTAAGATTTGTCTTCATCTGGTTTACTCACTTGTAATTTTGCATTTTTCACATCTCCATTAGTATCTAGGAATTCTCTTGCAATATCAACAATTAGATTTCCTCTCCAATACATTTTTACTCTTGGCTCTTCTACTACTTCTGCTACAATGGTTGCTTCCAAATTTTCTTTTTCTGCAAAAGCTACTAATTTGTCAGCATTTTCTTTGGCAACTACAACTGCCATTCTTTCTTGTGACTCAGAAATAGCTAATTCGGTTCCATCTAATCCTTCATATTTTTTAGGAACTTTATCTAAGTTAATCACTAATCCATCTGCTAATTCTCCAATGGCAACAGACACGCCACCTGCCCCAAAGTCATTACATCTTTTAATGATTTTTGTTACCTCTGGGTCTCTAAATAATCTTTGTACTTTTCTTTCTTCTGGAGCATTTCCTTTTTGTACTTCTGCTCCACAAGTTGTTAATGATTCACTGGTATGTGCTTTCGAAGAACCAGTTGCTCCTCCACAACCATCTCTACCAGTTTTTCCTCCTAATAAAATTACGATATCTCCTGGTATTGGTCTTGTACGAACTACATTTTGTTTTGGTGCTGCTCCCACTAATGCTCCTATTTCCATACGTTTTGCTACATAACCATCATGATAAATCTCTGCTACTTGACCAGTAGCCAATCCAATTTGATTTCCATAGGAACTATATCCTCTTGCTGCTTCATTGGTTAATTTTCTTTGTGGTAATTTATTGGCAAGAGTTTCTTCTACTGTTTTTCTTGGGTCTCCACATCCTGTTACACGCATTGCCTGATACACATAAACTCTTCCAGATAGTGGATCACGAATCGCTCCTCCTAAACAAGTTGCTGCCCCTCCAAATGGTTCAATTTCAGTTGGGTGATTATGGGTTTCATTTTTAAACATAATCAAATATTCTTCTGGTTTACCATCTACTAAAATATCTGCTTTGATGCTACAGGCATTAATCTCTTCTGATTCGTCTAATTCTGGTAAACATCCTGCTTTTTTTAGTTCTTTTACTGCTATTGTTGCAATATCCATTAAACAGATATCTTTGGCTTTTCTATTTTCATATATAACATCTCTTGCTTTTAAGTAATCTTCATAAACTTTTTGTAATAAATCCCACTTAATTTCTATTACTTCTAATTTTGTTAAAAATGTTGTATGTCTACAATGGTCTGACCAGTAGGTATCTATCATCTTCATTTCGGTCATCGTTGGGTCTCTTTTTTCTACTTCTTTAAAATAGTTTTGACAGAATTGTAAGTCAGCAAAGTCCATAGCAAATCCATATTTTTGGTAGAATTTTTCAGAATCCTCTTTTGTCATCTCTGTAAAGCCTTTTACTACTGCTACATCTTCCGGCACTTCCATTTTTTGTTGTAAATTTTCTGGTTTTTCTAACGAACATTCCCTTGAATCCACTTGGTTAATCATATACTTTTTAATTTTCTCATAATCTTGTACTTGAAGATTCCCTTGTAAAATATAAATTTTAGCTGATTTTGCAGTTGGTCTGTTGCCTTCTGCTAAGATTTGCAAACACTCTTCCAATGCATTTGCTCTTTGGTCAAATTGACCTGGTAAAAATTCAACACCAAAAACAAAATCTTCTTTTTTAAATGGATATTCTTCTAGATAACATTCATCTACCTGTGGTTCTGAAAAAACTGTATTTTTGGCTTGTTCCAATATTTCTTCTGTAATACCTTCTACATCATAACGATTTAAAACAATCACATTTTCTAGTGATTGAATCGCTAAATTTTCTTGGATGTCTGCTAATAAATCTTTTGCTTCTACATTAAATCCTTCTTTCTTTTTCACATAAATTCTTTTTACTTCCATTCAATTAAACCTCCATTTTAGACAAGAGACAAAAATGATTTTGAGGATTGAGCAAAAAATTCTCCTCCTTCCAGTGTCTCTATTTTCTATCCTATATTTATTTCTTTTTGTCCTTCTACTACTTCACCAATCACATAAGCTTTTTCCCCTTGTTGTTCTAAAATTTCAATTGCTTTTCGCACTTCTTCTTTTTTCACAACAACTGCCATTCCTATTCCCATATTAAAGGTATTATACATATCTCTTTCTGGAATATTCCCTACTCTTTGAATTAATTTAAAAATTGGTAAAACAGGATAGGAATCTTTTTGAATATTTAAAGAAACGTCATCTCTCAACATTCTTGGCATATTCTCGTAAAATCCTCCACCTGTAATATGAGAAATTCCTTTTACTTGTACTTGATTTAATAATGCTAAAATTGCTTTGACATAAATTTTAGTAGGTAATAACAAGGCTTCGCCTAAACTCATTCCTAATTCTTCTTGATATTCATTGATATTTTTTTCGTCAATATCAAAAATTTTTCTGACTAAAGAAAATCCATTTGAATGAACACCAGAAGATGCAATTCCAATGACTTGGTCTCCTACTTCCATCGTTTGACTGTTAATCATTTTTTCTTTTTCGACAACTCCTACCGAAAACCCAGCTAAGTCATATTCTCCTTTTTGATAAAATCCTGGCATTTCTGCTGTTTCTCCTCCCACTAAACTACAACCAGCCATTTTACAACCTTCTGCTACTCCTTTTACAATAGTTGCTACGACTTCTGGTACATTTTTTCCTAGTGCCATATAGTCCAAGAAAAATAGTGGTTTTGCTCCACAACATACAATGTCATTCACACACATGGCAACACAATCTTGTCCAATGGTATCATGCTTATTCATCAAAAAAGCCAACTTTAATTTGGTACCTACTCCGTCTGTACCCGAAACTAAAATTGGTTCTTTCATTTTTTCCGTGTTTAATGCATACAGTCCTCCAAATCCCCCTAGGTCTGAGATAACACCTTCATTGTATGTGCTTTTTACTGTTTCTTTCATTAGTTCTACTGATTGATATCCTGCTGTTACATCTACTCCTGCTTGTTTATAGCTTTCGCTGAAACTTTTTTCCATTTCATTTCATTCCCTTCTAGGTATAAAATAGTTTAGAAAATAATGGTTTTATTATTTTCTAACTTCTTCTCCTTAAACTCAACAATTACATTATATAATATTTTTTTCATTTGTTCAACATTTTTTTCAATTCTTCTTGATAAAATATGATTAATTTATGATAATGTCTTAAGTAATAACTTTTAAAAATGTCCCAAA
>CASDJM010000061.1 GCA_949280815.1 uncultured Clostridia bacterium
CACCTTGTTTTTTTAATTTAGCACTCATTTGGGCTAATCTTAATTGCTCTTCAATGGCTCCAATTTCTGTCTTTTCTCTGGCTTCCATAGCTTTGGTTATCAGTCCATTATCTCCTGTTAAGGTCGCTATTGTTACAGATGCTAGTATTAATAAGATAATAATCGTAATTACTAATGCAATTAATGTGATACCTTTTTCTTTCATTCAAAACTCCCTCTTTCCTTTGTTTCTCTTCGCCTTATTATAATTATGTTCCTTTGTTGTAATATCGTTTTGTTTATTTATATCACATTAATTATTTTTTGTAAACATTTATTATATTACATTTTTATTACAGTGAGACAAAAATTGCCAAAAAGGTCTATCAGCCCTCTTGGCAATTTATCATATTATTCAGCTTTTTTGTCATCTTCTTTTTCTTCACTAGCTGTTTCTGTTTCAGCTGGTTCAGGTTTTACATCTTCAACTGCTTCTTCTTTCACAGTATCTACTGTTTCTTGAACAGTAACATTTTCTGTTTCTACTGTTGGTGCTTCTTCTGGTGCGCTTTCAACTGATGTAGCTTCTTCTGTTACTGGTGTCTCAGCTACATTTTCTACTGTTTCTGTAGTAGCCTGTTCTGTTGCTTCTTCTACTAAATCTTCTTTAATAACAATTTCTCTATCTTCAATTCTAGCCCCTACTTGTTCTTTTGTTTTAGCAGCTTTACCAATTCTATCTCTTAAGTAGAATAATCTAGCTCTTCTTGCTTTACCAACTCTTACCAATTCCACCTTTTCAACTAATGGTGAATGTACTAAGAAAGTTTTTTCAACACCTACACCGTAAGAAATCTTTCTAACAGTAAATGTTTGGTTAACTCCTCCACCTTGTACTTTAATAATAATTCCTTCGAATACTTGGATTCTCTCTTTATTTCCTTCTTTTATTCTTACGTGTACTTTTACAGTATTACCAACTTTTAATTCTGGTATCTTGTTTTTTAATTGTTCATGTTCAATAGATTTTATAATATCCATTTTAGAATTCCCTCCTTCTTTTTCTATTGTCAAGGGGACACACCTATTTAGTGAATTCATGCCAGATAAGATATTACCCTCTCTTATGAATCAGTGTTTACCCTTAAAAAAACTTTTTGTTTACTTATTTTCCAATAAATCTGGTCTTTTCTTTTTAGTTATTTCAAAAGACCTATCTTTTCGCCATTTTTCTATGTTTTGATGATGACCAGATAGCAATATCTCCGGAACAATCTTTCCCTCAAATATCTCAGGTCTTGTGTATTGCGGATATTCCAGAAGCCCATTTGAAAAACTTTCTTCTTGAATTGAGTCTTGTTTTAAAACTCCTTCAATATATCTGCTAACACTATCAATTAATACCATAGCTGGAATCTCTCCGCCTGTTAATACATAATCGCCAATCGATATTTCTTCATCCACAATCTCATCTAAAACTCTTTGGTCGATTCCTTCATAATGTCCACAAAGTATAATAAGATGGCTCTCTTTGCTTAAATCTTCAACCATTTGCTGATTTAACGTTTTCCCTTGTGGCGACATGTAAATAACTTTTGCTTTTTCCTGTTTTACAGATTGATAAGCATCATAGATCACATCTGGTCTCATAACCATTCCTGCTCCACCACCATATGGAGTATCATCTACTTTTTTATGTTTGTCTTTTGAAAAATCTCTAATATTTACTAAATTAAGATTTATTAGTTTTTTTTCGATTGCCTTTCCAATTATGCTTTCCCTTAGTGGTTCAAACATTTCTGGAAAAAGCGTTAAAACATCAAATTTCATTTTTCCTCCATTAGTTTACAATTTAATTTGGAAAAGAATTGTTATTTGACTAAGCTGTGTAATTGAATACAATTTGCTTTGCAAATTGCATACAAAATCTGTAACTTGCTTCGCTCGAACAGCTTTAGCAAAATGGCAATTATTTTTCAAAGCTCCAAACCAGCTATCAGATGAACTGTTATCTTACCCTCTCCCAAATCCACATCTTTTAAAACATCTGGGATTCCAGGTAAAAGAATTTGTTTCCCCAATTCATTTTTTACCACATATATATCATTACTTCCCGTATTAAAAATATCATCAACCTTTCCAAGTAACTGTCCCTCATCCGTATACACTGTTAGTCCTAGCAAATCTACTATATAATACACACCCTCTTCCAAAGGTTCTTCTTTTTCTCGATCCACTAGCAAATAACTTTGACGTAATAACTCTGCTTCTTCGACAGTATCAATACCTTTGAGTTTCATCAATACCATATTTTTATGATATTTTACTTCTTCAATTTCATATTCTTTTCTACTTTTTTTACTTTCAATATATATGATTTCTAATTTGTCAAATCTTCTAATATCATCTGTAAACGGTTTAATTTTCACCATTCCTTTAATTCCAAATGTATTTACAATTTGACCTATTTCAAGATACTTTGTCATATTCTATAACTCCAATTATCCAATAAATTCAACTGAAACTTTCTTTTGTTCTTTCATTGCTACAGCTTTCATTACAGTCCTAATAGATTTCGCAAGTCTACCTTGTTTTCCTATTATTTTTCCCATATCATTATCTGCAACCTTCACTTCAAAAACAATTGATTTTTCTTCATCAAGTTCTTTAATTTCAACAGCTTCTTTATTGTCTACTAAGTTCAAAATAATCATTTCTAAGATATCTTTCATATTTGTTCCTCCACTTCGCATGGCAACTTTGTGCCTGTCCCAAACTCGCCACCTCAAACTCGTCATTATGCTTTTTCAATTAGTGATTTTACTGTGTCTGTTGGCTTTGCACCATTTTTAATCCATTTTTCTACTTTTTCTTTGTCTAATACTATAGTTGCTGGTTCTGTCATTGGATTATATGTTCCTAATTGCTCGATTATTTTACCATCTCTTGGACTTCTTGAGTCTGCTACTACAATATGATAAAATGGAGCTTTTTTCTTTCCTTGTCTTTGTAATCTGATTTTTACCATTTTTTTCACCTCCGAATTTTTAGGTATTTGAGAATGTTTCTTAATTCTATTTTTTGAATTTTTAAGACATTCCTTTGATTTACCTTTTATTTTATATTCTATATTTTTATATAAGTTATCCGAAATACTAGTAAGCTTTGTTTGTGCTGAAACGGCTAACTTAAAAATTAAAAACTAATTAAATTTTAAAGTTTTTCAAGGCATTTTCGTCAATACCATTTAGTAAATTCTTCATACCGCCTTTACTACTTTTCATTTTTTTCATCATTTTTTGTGTCATCTCAAATGACTTGATAAATTTGTTGATGTCTTGTACTGTGGTTCCACTCCCTTTTGCAATACGTTGTCTGCGACTGGCATTTAATAGTTTTGTGTCTCTTTTTTCCTTTTTGGTCATAGAACAAATGATAGCTTCTATTTTTACAAATTCCTTGTCATCTACTTTTAAATCTTTAATTTGATTCATACCTGGTATCATTTTTAATAAAGAAGAAAATGACCCCATCTTTTTTACTTGTCTTAATTGTGCCAAATAATCATCTAAGTCTAATTCTTTTTTCTTAAATTGTTTTTCTAATTTTTCTGCTTCTTCTAAATCAAATGCTTGTTCTGCTTTTTCTATGACAGATAAAATATCTCCCATTCCTAAAATTCTTTGTGCCATTCTGTCTGGGTGGAATATTTCGATGTCACTTAATTTTTCTCCTGTGGCAGCAAATTTGATTGGCTTCCCTGTGACTTTTTTTACTGATAGTGCTGCACCACCCCTAGTGTCACCATCTAATTTAGTTAATACTACTCCATCCATTCCGAAGAGCTTCATTGAATTTTTCAGCTACATTAACGGCATCTTGCCCTGTCATACTATCTACTACTAACATGATTTCATGTGGTTTAATATTAGCTTTTAGATTCTTCAATTCTTCCATTAAAGCTTCATCAATGTGTAAACGTCCTGCTGTATCTAGTATAATAACATCATTTAATTTTGATATTGCTGTTGACATGGCTTGTTTCGCTATGTGAACAACATCTTTTGAGTTTTCATTCGCAAATACAGGAATGTTTAATTGTTTTCCTACTACTTGTAATTGCTGAATCGCTGCTGGTCGGTAGACATCACATGCTACCAATAATGGCTTTTTCCCTTGTTTTCTTAATAAATTTGCAAGTTTTCCAGCTGTTGTTGTTTTACCAGAACCTTGTAATCCTACTAACATAATAACTGTTGGCGGATTTGGCGTAAAATTAATTTTACTTTCGGTTCCTCCGAAGTAATTCTACTAATTCATCTTTTACAATTTTAATAACTTGTTGTCCTGGTGTTAAAGATTTTAAGACATCTTGCCCTACTGCTTTTTCCCCGAATTGTCCCTACAAAATCTTTTACAATCTTATAGTTAACATCAGCTTCTAAAAGAGCAAGTTTTACCTCTCTTAACATTTCTTTTAAGTCTGATTCTGTTATTCTTGCTTTTCCTCTGATTTTTCTTGTTATTTCTTGTAATCTAGAAGATAATCCTTCAAAAGCCATTTCCAATCACTTTCCTTCCTAGTCAATAGTTCCTAGTTCGAAAATCATTATTTTGCTAACGCAAGATGACTACTTTTTTTCAAACTCTGTTTTCCTAAACTAAACAGTTTAATTCTTTCTTAATGTTTTCCAAAACATTAGCAATTTCTTTATCGGTATCGTTTTCTTGAATTTTTGTTAATTCTGCCAAAACTTTCTCAATTCTCTTTTCTTGATTCAACATCCTTTTCATAAACATTAACTTTTCCTCGTATTCGAAAAGTTTTTTCTCCCCCTTTTTCAAAATGTCCCTAACAGCTTGTCGTGTTATATTATTATTCTCTGCAATCTCTGATAATGACAAGTCGTTGTTGTAGTAGTCATCTATGATTTCATATTGTTTTGTTGTTAATAATTTTCCATAAATTTGATTTAACATGCTAACTTTCACGTTGTTTTCCATAGGAACTACCTCTTTTCTTTTTGTAATGCTAATATACTTTACACTATTTTTTCTGTTTTGTCAAGGGATTTAAACAAAAAAAACTACGTTTTTCGTAGTTTTTTCTTCTATCCAAGTTTTGCAAAAATAATGGATATTATTCCAATTATAGCAACAGCAAGTGCAGTTCCTCCAACTGTTAATAATACAGTTGCCATTGGAGATAATCTTTTTTTCCCTACTTCTTTTTCTTCGTTCTCCATCTTTTACCTCCTCCTTGTATATTATTAATTTATTTATGCAACTATCATATTACATTTTTTCTATTTTGTCTATATTTTTTCAATTTTATTTCACATCTTTTAATGACTTAATCTTAAAAAATATAATACAACCTATGATAGTTAGTAAAATAATAACTATTATAAATAACAAATTATTTCCCGCATAAGGAATTATCTTATCAGCTGTTGTAGCATCTTTGTTACTCATATTATAGGTACGTATATTACTACTCCCTATATTACTATTATTGCTATTTTTATTGCTACTGTTACCATTCATACTATTGTATTGCATATTATCACTATCATTATAAATGTCATTCACTGTATTTGTTCTTGCTTTTACTGTAAAAGTGCAACTTGCCGTTTTATTTCCATCTTCTGAAATTGCTGTTATTGTTACAGTTCCTTCTGCAACTGCTGTTATCACTCCTGTCTCTGATACAGTAGCTATCTTTTCATCAGAAGTTTTCCATTTAAGATTTTTATTCGTTGCATCTGATGGAGAAAAAGTTACAACAAGATTAAGTGTATCACCCTGTTGTACTTGTAAATTTGTTTGGTTCAACGTAATCTTTTCTACAGCTTTTTTAGAAATAGTTGGTACTTTTCCGGAATTATCATCTGATGCTTTTTCTTGATAAGTAGTAAATGCCTTAATACAAGTACTAGAATTAGTTAAACTATATTGTGCTCCTCCTGAATTAATAACCGTTCTATTCACATCATTCCATTGTAAGCCATCCTTTGAAATGAAACATTCACCATCTTTAGCAGTTGCTTTATCAAAAAAGTCACTTGTACCTACTAATCCAAAAGTTTTATAATTAACTTCCATAGGTATATAAGCCCCTTCTTGATTGGTATATTTTACTTTAATTACAAATTTATCACCTGTTAATTTAACTGGTTCAGCAAACCTTACTGTATGATATCCTGTTTCTAGAGGTTCCAATGGTTGCGCAACTAACTTAGCTTGTTCTATCTCATCACTATCTGGATTAATATAAACCTCTACACCTGATGTGCTAGCTATATATAGTCCTACTTCTTGTATGTATTCATCTTTATTTGTTACTTTTTCCCTTATATACTTATTAGCAACATAAACCGTCTTTTCTCCTAATGGGATTCCTGTATTCATTCCTAATTCATCGTGTTGATAAATTTTATCATAATCCTTTTTATTGTTATTATATTCCTCTATTTGTTTGATTCCCATTAAGCCTTCTTCAATACAAGCATCTTCATAAGATATATACATATAACCACTATCGCCCCATTCTGTTCCATAAGAATTTAATGCGATATAAGCACCTTTTTCTGTTGGTTTTGTTTCATTTTTAAACTTATCTACACTGTAATTATCATCCCATCCAACAATAGAAACCACATGATTTGGTTGTTGTTTAGTACTATAATTATTATAATTGTAAGATGCTGTACTTGCATTATAATAATTTGCTTCATTCATATACATATCAGCTGATACAGCTCCGTATGTTTTGATATGATTCTTTACTAAATCCCTTGTTGCCCTTACTTCTTCTGCTTGATACAATTTTGTACAACTACTATCACTAAAATAGTCCATTTTATTATTATTGATTTTCTTATAAACACTTGGAAATTCTGTTACTTCTTTTATTCTTGCTGCGATTGTTTTATCTAAACTTCCAACACTCGCTATATCCTTATATTTGGTTGTGTCACTATACACACTTTCAAATGGCATCTGGCTTTCTTCTACTGGTCCATGTCCACTTACACTATATGCTACTGATAATCTTGGACCTGCACCACTACCTAATGTTCTATTAAACATTTGCGTTGTTACATATTCGATATGCATCGGTGAATATTCTTTTGATACTCTATTGTATTGTTTAGTAATACTAGTTTCTAAGATACTTGAAAAAGAAAATGCCCAACAAGCACTAGAACCTTTTTGGTTTTTTACACTAATTCTTGCTATATTATCCTTTAGATGATAAGAACTCTCAAGTATTGATTCATTACTTAAAAGCTGATTGTAAGTAGAACGTTTAACAGCATCTTTTAACTCTGCATTAATCTGTATCTTTTTCACATTGGAGTCTACTAACAATTCAATGGCATGTACTTGTGAAAAGCAACCTAAAAATAATATAATTAAAGTTAATGTTATATTTCTTATTTTTTTCACTTATTTTCCTCACTTTTTCTTATGTTTTTATTTTATCATATTTGTTATGTTTTTTTCTGTTTGTCACCAAAAATTAATATTTTTGTAACAAAAAAGAAAAGAAGTTTTTTATTCTTTTCTTTTGAACTTATATCTTATCATTTATTTTAACTTCCAGCAGATTGCCAGTCTGTAATTACATAACAGACTGTAATCTTGTTAGTTTCCCAAAATTGTTACTTCATAAAAAATATATAAAATCTTAAGAAAAAAGCAAAATAATAATTCATCTTTACTCTTTTCGTAGCTCTGCTCCTAATTGTTTTTCTAACTCTGAGACAATTGCCTCCATAGTATGGTTAATTTCCTCATCACTTAATGTTTTATTCTTATCTCTAAAAACTAAAGAATAAGCCACACTTTTCTTATTTTCTCCTAACTTCTCACTTCTGTAAATATCAAACAATTGCATACTTTCTAATAATTTCTTAGCTTTTCTTGTTACCATTTTCTCGATTTGTCCAACTTCTACTTCTTCATCCACAATCACAGCAATATCTCTTTCTACTGCTGGAAATTTAGGTACCTCTGTGTATTTTTTATTCGCTCTTGCATATTTTACTAATTTTGTGATATTCACTTCTGCCAAATAAGCTCTTTTGGAAATCATATAATTATCTAACACTTCTGGATGAACCTCTCCTAATGTTGCAATAGTATCCATTCCCACTTTTAGGTTAGCACATCTTCCTGGGTGATAAGAAGTATTTTCTGTTTCTTTTTCAATTTCATAGTGATTAATAGAAATAGCTTCTAAAATATTTTCTATTATTCCTTTCAAGGTATAGAAATCAATATCCTCGCCATACATACCAACTGTTAAAATTTCTTCTTGTAGTGGAACTTCTCCTTTTTGTACTTCTTGTTTTACATCTTTATAACTTCTTGATAAATCGAATAGTTTGACATTTTGATTTTTCTTATTCGCATTGGTTGCTAGTATTTGCATCATACTTGGTATCGTAGTTGGTCTCATCAATTTATATTCATCACTTAATGGATTTTGTATCGTAATCGCATACTTCTTGATTTCTTCACTAATATTAGACAATTCTAAATCTCTTTCACTTACAAATCCATAGGTATAAATCTCTGAAAACCCACTATTGACTAGTACTTCTTTTACTTTCTTTTGAATGTTTTGCTCTTTGTTTCTAATACCTAAAGTAGTATCTGCCTTAATCAATGTTGTATCTAATTTATCATAGCCATAAAAACGACCAATTTCTTCTGCAATATCAGCAACAAACTCTAAATCCATTCTGAAATAAGGAGCAATTGCCATATCTTTTTCAACCTTAATATCTAGCTGTTTCAATATATTCATCATTTCTTGTTTGGATAAATTAGTTCCTAACAAGCTATTAATTCTTGGAACATCCAATGGAATTTGGTTGATTTTTTGTTTCGTTGGATAGACGTCTATTTTTCCTTCTACCACTTCTCCTGCTCCTAATAATTCCACTAATTCTACTGCTCGATTGGCTGCTCTTAAAGCATTTTCAGCTGATAATCCTTTTTCAAAACGAGAAGAACTTTCCGTTCTTAATCCTACCTTTTTGGCAGTTTTTCTAACACTTCCTCCATAAAATATAGCTGATTCAAATACTACTGTCTTGGTATCTGCTTCTATCTCTGAATTTAATCCTCCCATAACACCTGCAATTGCTACTGCTTTTTCATCATCTGCTATCACTAAATTTTCTTCTTCTAATTGTCTTTCTTGTTCATCTAGTGTCGTAATTTTTTCTCCCTTTTTTGCACATCTTACGGTAATATGCTTTCCTTCTATTGAGTTGATATCAAAAGCATGCATTGGTTGCCCCATTTCTAGCATAACATAGTTTGTAATATCTACAATATTATTGATACTTCTAATACCACAAGCCTTTAATCTTCTTACCATCCATTCTGGTGATGGTGCAATTTTTACATTTTTAACCATTCTTGCTACATAGCGATAACACAAATCTGGTGCTTCGATATCCACTTTTAGACCTTCCAATTCTTGTTTCGTTTCTACTTGCATTTCATCTATATTTTTTCTTGGATTTTTAAAAGGTTTGTTCAAAGATGCCGCTGTTTCTCTTCCTAATCCTTCAATCGATAAACAATCTGGTCTATTAGAAGTAATTTCAAAATCAATGATATCCTCTTTCAAGTTAAGCACTTCAACAATATCTTTCCCTAACTCTCTTTCTAATTTTTTATCTAATATCATAATGCCATGTTCAATTTGATTTGGATAATCTGCTAGCGTAAGATTCAACTCTCCTATAGAACACATCATACCACAAGACTCTACTCCTCTTAGTTTTCCTGTTTTAATCTTTACGCCACCTGGTAATTCTGAACCATCTTTTGCAATTGGTACGATATCTCCTTCTTTTATGTTATTAGCACCTGTTACAATCTGCAATTTTTCGGTTCCTACATCTACTTTTGTTACTACTAATTTATCCGCATCTGGATGTTTTTCAATCTTTAAAATTTTTCCAACTACTACATTTTTAATATCATTCCCTAATTGGTCTATCGTTTCTACTTTAGACCCTGTCATTGTTAAGATATCTCCTAATGTAACACTATCTATATCAATATCACTATATTCTTTTAACCATTCAACACTTGCTTTCATTAACTTTCCCCTTTTCTTTTTTAACGATGATTTTGGGAACAGAGGAAAAAATCATCGTTATCCTTTTTTATAATTTTTTATAAGACTTTAAAACATATCACAATTTTTTAATCTCGCCATGATTTTTTCCTCTGTCCCAAAATCATGATTAAAATTGTTTTAAAAATCTAACATCATTTTCAAATAATAACCTCATATCTTCAATTCCGAATTTTGCCATAGCAATTCTTTCCACTCCAAATCCAAAAGCAAATCCTGAATATTCTTCTGGGTCAATGCCACAATTTTTTAATACATTTGGATGCACCATTCCACAACCCAATAATTCAATCCAACCCTCACCTTTACATACTCTACAGCCTTTTCCTCCACAAACAAAGCATGAAACATCTGCTTCTGCACTCGGCTCTGTAAACGGAAAATGATGTGGTCTAAATCTAATTTTTGTATTTTCTCCTAAACATTTTTTAGCAAACATCTCTAAGGTTCCCTTTAGGTCTGTCATCGCTATATTTTTGTCCACTACTAATCCTTCTATTTGATGAAACACTGGTGAATGAGTTGCATCTACGCTATCTGAACGATATACAGCCCCTGGACAAATAATTTTAATTGGTGGTTTCTGATTTTCCATGACTCTTGCTTGTACAGGAGAAGTTTGACTTCTTAAAACGATATCCTCTGTGATATAAAAGGTATCTTGTAAATCTCTTGCTGGGTGATCTGGTGGTGTATTCAATTTATCAAAATTATAAATTGCTTTCTCTACCTCTGGTCCATCTGCTATTTGATATCCCATTCCTAAAAATATTTCTTCCACTTCATCTATGATTTGTGTGATAGGATGCAATGAACCTAAATTTACTTTTTTGCTTGGCTCTGTAACATCTATATTTTCCGTTTTTAATTTTTTTTCTAGTTCTTTTCTTTTAAATTCTTTTTCTTTTTCTTTCATTAATGTTTCTAATTCATCTCTCACTTGATTTACTAAACTACCGATGATAGGTCTTTCTTCAGGAGCTAAATTTCCCATTCCTCTTAATACAACTGTTAGTTCTCCTTTTTTTCCCAAGTATTTTACTTTTAAAGCATTTAATTCTTTTTCCTCTCTGCAATTACTAATTTCTTTGATTGAGTTTTCTTTGATTTCTGCAATTTCTTTTTCCATCCTCGATTCCTTCCTTTCTTCTCTAGTTTGAAAAAGAATAGTTATATTGCTAGGCAACCTTATTTTAAAAGGCAAGGGCTCATATGAGTTATATGTAACCGCGTTTCAAAATAAGTTTAACGACGCAAGATGACTATTATTTTTCAGACTTTTTAATAAGGGCGATATGTTCCAGTAGCCTTGTACTGTCCATAACGATTTTCCCCATAATATTTCTCTAATCTACTTTTACTGCCATTGTCTAATAATAATGTCTTTTGGAATTTCTTCCAAAGTTTAATTTTTATTATATTCAAAAAATTATTCTTATTTTTAAATTGGAAAGTAATAATATAAACTCCAAAATCATTTAATTTAACATCTACTTTTACTTTCTTATTTGAGAATTCTTTTTTGGTTTCTTCTATGCTTTTCTGTATTTCTTCCTTACTATAAATTCTAGAATCTAAATAATATTCTAAATTTTTATTTTGATTCATAATTCCACATCCTCTTCCTAGTACAACAAAAACCACTCCATCCAATTTTCTAGGACGAAATGGTTATCATTCGTGGTACCACCTAAATTTATTAGTATTTTAATGTTAAAAATTATCCTATTGCTTTTATTTTTATTACTAACCTTATTGTCGTTTTAACGGTTCGACCGCTTTTCCTTACTTATGATTTTTCATTTATAGAAATGCCTCTTTCTATAACAAAATACATTTTCGAAAAAAGACCTAAAAAGTGAAATTTCAATATATCCCATAGAAATGGCTTTCAGCCTCGACCATTTTCTCTTTTTTCTATGAATTAAATATATTTACTTTGCTTTTTAATTGGTTTTATTTATTTACTGATGAATATTCTAACATGTTTTTTTATATTTTACAAGTAGTTTTTTAAATTTATTTAAATCCTTTAATTTACTATCGTTACTGGTCAGCCTTGCTCTTTTCTTTTTAGTGAGAAAGCTTACTATTTATTTTGAAATACCGCGTAAGCAACCAGCAAACCCATACTGCCACTGTAACAAGCAAAGCTTTAACAGTGGACCGCAAAACGAGCCTTAAGCGAGTGCGATTGGAGCAACTTACAGACTAATATATTCGATTTTGGAAGTTGCGGCACACAAGGTATAAAAAAATCATATAGTAGCATTTAACGTGAAAGAGGCTCATCAAGTATTAAAGTTACAATTGTGAACTAAGCACTACTGGACGAAAACTGTTTTCATTGTAAGTAGCCCCATCATTGATAAAGAATGCAAAAATACCACTAGCTGTACCATTTCTAGCATAACTTCCTCGTTCAAGTAATGATGCACTAGAATTAGCAAAGAAAGACAAATCACCATCCCAACTATCATAGCTATAACTACCAGTAGAATCACCACCAGAAGTAGATGTCTCATATATTGCATCTCCATATTTTCCAATATTTGCATTATAATTTGTATTGCTGTCACTTGAATTTCCAGCATACCAATCAAAATATTTTGATTCTATACTTGAAAAATTATAATTAGTACCATTTGATATATTACTACTTAGTATTCCTGCTACACTTTCCCATGCTCCTCCTGCCATATCATACACCCCATATACATTTCCTGTTGTACTT
>CASDJM010000062.1 GCA_949280815.1 uncultured Clostridia bacterium
CCGCTTCGGTTTATTCTCTAAAGGATTTTATTGTTTACTTTTCAATGTACTTTTTTCTGTTCCATTTAGCGGAACGTTTTGCATTATACTATACCTTTTCTTGTTTGTCAACACTTTTTGACAAATTTTTAATTTTTTTTTTTTTTGAGCTATTTTACCCTAAAAATTGGGCAAAATAAAAAACTAGTAATCACTGTTTTTATTATATTCCTTAAGTTTTCTTTTTATTACTAATTCTTAAGTATATTTTTAATTTTTTGTCTGTCGCAAGGTACTTTTTAATAATAACATGTTTCTTTTTGAAAGTCAATACATTTTTCGAAACTTTTTATGGAAATTTTATACTTTTCGTACTGTTCATCCTTGCTCTTTTCTTTTTTGACTTCTTCTACCCTTGTTTAATGCTTCTTTAGTATAACATTTTGAAAGTTTTATGTCAATAGTTTTTGCGATGGAAAAGATATCCAATTGTTATAGTTTGTTACTGGTCAGCCTTGCTCTTTTCTTTTTAGTGAGAAATAATAAGGCTGACCAGTAACTATGATTTAACCTTATCACCCTTTTTCTCTCAAATATTTATGTACATTTTAATAAATTCCACTAGGCAGTAATAGCCAATGCAATTAATTTAAGTTAGTAGCATTAGCTATTTAAAAACATTAATTCTTATTGTTTTATTTTTTTATCAAGTATTCTAACTTTAAGAAAGAAAATCCCTGCCATTATAACAACGAAACCTATAAGGGCCATTAAGATATAGCTATAATTAGATTCTCCCGCCTTTGGTAGTGATGTAGTTTTAGCCGAAGTCTTATCAGCTATCTTGTTAGTAGTATTTGTACTTTGTTTGTTATTTCCTCTTGAAGTTAAATTAATAACCGTATTAGAATTTGTATTTGCAATTCTATTGCTATCAACTTCCTTATTATCTATCTCTAGGTTTGAAGTAGAGTTTTGTGTGTCTGTTACTACTGTAATATTTTGAGAAACATTATTAATTTTAAATGGCTCGCTTCCATCTGATATTATAATATCTTTTAAATTCACTGTAAGATTTTGCTCCTTTGCTTCTTTTACTTTAAATGTCATTTTAAAAATAGTCTCATTATTTTTTCCTACTCTATTTCTAGTAATTGCTATTTTACCTTTTGTTTCGTTATAGGTTAATCCACTTGATGGTGTTTCCCAACCATTTTGTCCTTCCATTTTTATTAATGTTAAGCTATCTTTATCATATTCTAGTGTTCCTCCAAATGAGATAACTCCTCTTTCAGATTGTATATTAGACACATTTACATTGATTGTAAATTCGTTGTTTTTAGTAACTTGTGTTTTAGAAGCTTGCATATTTACATGACAACTAAAAGCTGCATATACATTTCCTATCATACAAATTATTAGCATTAATATTAAACCTAATGTTACTATCTTCTTCATATTATTTTCCTCCCACTATTTTTATTTTATCTCCATCAAATCAATTAGTACTAATTTGACTTGTGCTAAATCATTAATCGTAGCTTCTCCATCACCATCTATGTCTGCTGCTTGTAATCTAGTTCCTCCTAATAGCTCTATTTCAATAATATGTAATTTTATTTTAGCAAGGTCATTGATTGTAATTTCTCCGTCTCCATCCACATCACCAATTACAATGAGAGTATATTGTAAAGTATCTCCTACTTTTAATATTGTATTTGTTTTGATAATATCATCTTCTCCTAATATTTTTCCTTCTTTATCTGTAAATACCATTTTTTGTTCTGTTTTTATCTTCTCTGTAAATTGTGCTACTGTTGTTTCTGGTGCAATTCTTGAAATGTATTTTTCTTGTATTTTATATTTTTCAGAGGTGATTTCTTCTGGTTTTTCTGGATTATTTGGAATCTCTGGCTCTTCTGGATTGGTAGGTACTTCTGGTGTGTTTGGTTCCTCTGGGATTTCCGGTTGCACTGGCACATCTGGCGTGTTTGGTTCCTCTGGAGTCACTGGTTGTTCTGGTACATCTGGTGTGCTTGGTTCCTCTGGTACATTTGGTGTATCTGGTTCTTCTGGCTGTTCTGGCTTTTGCTCCTTAGTAGTATCTTCATATAGGTTAAACATACTTGCTGCTATAAAACTAAGTGAAGATGATGCCGCTTGTGTTTCCTTTCCTACAATCTTGATATATTGGGCTTGTGTAGGCTCAAAATCAACATGCTTTATATCCATTGTATATGCCCAATCTGTACTAGGAGCTACTTCTGTCCAATTTTCACCATCCATACTAACGGAAATAACTGCATTTTTTATTTTTCCGTTTCCACCTTGAACGGGAAAGTATTCTAAAGATGTTAAATACTTAGGTTCATCTAGTTTAATAGTAATATATTTTTCTTTATCACTTCCATTCCAAGCAGAATGCCAATTCGTATTTATATTACCATCAATAACATTCTTGGCATATCTTCCTTGCGCTGTTGCTTCTGTTGAAACGCCCTGTATTGACAAATGAGAGATTGGAATATATTTTCTATTATCTGGTTGATTATCCTTTGTGAAATGATAAGTTACACTATCATTACTTTCTAAATATACTCCTGTTGCACCTACTCGAACAATTATTGTTTTATCTCCTGTTAAATCTGGTTGTTCTTTGCCATATGAAGTCCATTCATCATTTTCATTCCATTTCCATTGCATTGCATTTGTTGCGTCAATCAATTTATTTTCTAAATCATTAGCATATAAAGTGGCTGGTAATCCTGCTGATTCTTTTATATCAATTTGATATAAGTTATTTTCATCATAATTTACGCCAACAATATGAACATAAATATCATTTTCTGATGTGATGCTATCTAGTTCTTTTTGGGTTAGTGTCCATTTATGTTCTTCTTCTGCTGTAAACGAAACTTCTTTCCATGTTTGTTTTCCATCTATGCTGTAATCCCAACGAATACCATTATTATCAAATCGGTCTGATAGCACAATTTTACCAGCATCTTCTCCATCAAATGAGAAAGTAGCAATTGTTTTATCTAATTTTCCTAATAAGTAATTAGCTTCTACTCTTGTAACACCTGGTTGATATACATAATAGATTCCATTTGCCTCATCATTATTAGGTGTTGCTGCTCCTTCTGTTAATATTCTTGTTTGTAAAAGTGTAAATTTATAAGAATTTTCTATACTTGTTAATTTTGGTTTAATTAAATTTGTTAAATGTTGCATTGGTAATGGAAAATATTTTAAGTTTTCTGCTAGTTCTTTGGCTAACTCATAATATTCATTTTCTGTTTTGTTTGTATTTGCGTTATATACATTAATTAGTCCATACCATGCATCAATATTAAATGGTTGTATTTCTAATGCTTCTCTATAAAATTCTTCTTGTTTTGCTAAATCACCTGCATAAGATTCTGCAATCATAATAGTTTCTTCACATTTTATTAGATTGTCATAGTCGTTTATTGCTTCTTGTGCTAATGCCATATATACAACTGAATAACCTCTGCTGTAACTAGCATTCCCCCAACCTAGTAGCATTCTTTCGCCTTTTTCCGATAAGGTCCATCCACTTACGTCATTATCGATATTCCAATAGCCTCTTCCTTGTGAATCCATTGTGTAATATAAAAGAGCTGCATGTCCTGGCTGACCAATAACAGTTGCTGGTATGCCATGTGTTGCACGAATATTGGAACCACTTTTTGATATACCACCACAAACTGCTCCTGTTCCAAATTTGTTTCTAAAGTTCATCCATACTTTATATAATTTATAATCTGAAGTCCCTCTTGTTATAGATATTTGATAAGTCGGATTATTTTTTCCTCCTGGTATACTATAGCTTAAATCAAATAATCCTGTTTTGGCTTCATCGGTTTTTTCTTTCTTGGTAGCAAATAATTCATTAAAATAGTCCTTATTGTTTTCATCATAGTATACTGCATTTTCATAATTTGGCCATACATAAGCTATATGTGGATGAGGTGTCAACCAATTTGTTTTTCCTGTTTCATCTATCTTAGTTTGAACATATGCATTTAACCATAAAATTTCTTCATCATCTATAGCATTATTCATAATAAAACGCATTTCTTCAACTTCCAAAGCTCCAAACCATTGTGTGTAATCTATATTGTCGTTTACTTTAAGTTTTCCATTTTTATATAAATATTTATAGATTGCATAACGTCTAAGAGCATCTGATTGATTTTCCTTAGCACTTGATTGCATCCATAATCCAACTCTTTGTGAATGTGTTAAAGAAAGAGTTATTGCCATCTTTTTATATAAATCTCCATAAGTCATATTTGGACACAATGTATTATTTAGAGGTTCATTATTTGTAAAATCGCTACTATATTCATCGTAAAGATTAGAAAGTACTGTTAATGAATTATAATAACTACCTCCCTCTGGTGTTCCACCTAATATATATAAACGTAAATTTTCAATATTATTAAATAGCCATAAAAAGGCTTGTTTATTTTTCTCACTTTCACTTAAGAATTTTTTTAATGCAAAATTACCTGCATTATTAATAAATTCTCTTTGAAGAAGTGCTAATTCATATTCTTTATTACTTAAATCTGCATTTGCAAATTGTTTCTTAATTTTTTCATCTAATTCTGCTATACTTGGCACAAGTTCTTCTGTTTCTTCTTTATAACTTGCTTTTACTAATTTAGCATCTGCATAAACAGCATGGTCATTACCATTTGCTCCATTATCATTCGCATATAGTTTTAAATATTTAGCATCTTTAATTGGAACTTTAAGAAAAACTGCATTTGTTCCCGCCTTCATAACCTCTGGTTCACTCTCTGTTTTTAAATCCCAATTCTTTCCGTCTGTTGATGTATAAATAAAAAATTTAACACCATTGCTAGAACTAGCTGCTGTCCTATTTAAACCTACATAAGCAGTAAAATAGTCATATTGACTATAATCTGTTAAATCATATACCACTGTTGACGTGGCATGTGCCCATATTCCTTTTTCAAATTCGTAATAAGCTCCTTCTACTTTTACAGAAATCAAGCTACCATCACTGGCTTGATCCATAGTAATATTTCCCCATCCAGATTTAGATTGTTCTTTCACATAGGGAAGATTGGATAAATAGCAATATCCCTTTTCCGTATTATCATTGGCTGAAACCACAAAAGGTCCTTCTTGCATTTGTCCTTGAGCTGATAAAAATATCAATAATAAAAAAGCTAAACAAATACTTATTTTTACTAAAGGTTTGATTTGGCTCTTCTTATTTTTCATATTTTTTTCCATTACAAATCCTCCATTTCTTTTTTACTCCTTTCCTATTATAGCACATTTTCCCAGTTATGTAAATATTTTCTGTTTATCTTTCTGTGAATGTGACTTTTTAATTCTATTCTTCTATCTGTTGATAGTTAGGAATTACGAATAAAGAATGGATAAACTTTTTAATAGCAATTAATAAAATTCTATTTAAATCTCTACCAGTATCAAATCTTCTCCTATACATTTAATGTTCTGCCATGGAATCACAATTTCGTTATTTTGAGAGAATATGTTTAACATTTTATTACTTCCTGGAACAATGATGGATATCGTTGTTGCAAGATTGATAATTCTTCTCTTTTGTAGAATATTCATTGTTATTGTTGCCACATAAAAGATACTTTTCATCATTAATAATATATTCTTGTTTTTCTTTTTTTCTTAAATTTCCTTCTAATGTAATTGGATCTCCTATTTTAAAGTAGATTTCTAGTTTAATATGTTTTCTATCTCCATTTACTTTTGACACATATATTTTGTCTACTAATAGTTTTATTAAATCTTTTATATTTTCATCTATCTTTATTTCTTTTTCTAATGCTACTTTTATTTGCTTCATGCTATCTTCTGTAGAAGATAAGTTTTCTTTTTCTTCTTTTAGCCCTTTTATTTTCTCTTGCTGTTTCTCTATTTCTTTATTTAATTCCTCGTTTCTTTTATAAAATTCTTCATCAGATAATAAATTTTTAATAGTAAGTTCTAATAACTTATCCTTTTTTGATTGTATTACATTTATATTACTTTCTATATTTGAAATTTCCATTTCAAAATCTTTTGTAAAATTATATTTCTTGTACTTGTTTATTAAATCTTCTATAATTTCTTTTTTATTAGAAAGAAACTTATTCAAAACTACTTTTAAAATTTCTATTAATTCTGATTCTTGTATAATTGGACTCTCACATTCTTTTAGTCCATATGTAATATATTTACTACATGCCCATGCAGGTTTATTTGACCTTTTAGCTCCAGATATTCTATTATATCCTGGCATATGTTCTTCTCCTTCGTGTTCTTTGCAATAAATTAATCCACTAAAGGCATATCTACTTTTAAATACATCTTTATTTTCTACTCGATTTAAGCAACTTGCTGATTTCTTTTCTAATATATTGTTGCATTTTTCCCATAGTTCTTCTGAAACAATAGCTGGTATATTTTCTTTGCACTCAAACACTTGCCATTCTTCTTTTGGCATCTTTTGTGCTTTATGTAGTTTGTAATCTACTACTTTTACCGTTCCTGTTCTATAATATCCTTTATATTTGGGGTTTCTTATAATTCTTCTTAATGTCTGTGATGATATTGGTGTTCCATTTTTTCCTTTATATCCTTTTTGTTTGAAATATTCTGCTATTTTGTAAAATCCCATTTCTCCTTGCGAATATATTTCAAATAGTTCTCTTATCATCATTGCTTCTTCTTCATGTATCACTAGCTTTGTGTTATCTTTTCGATATCCAAATATATTGTTGTTTCCTAGCACTCTCTTTTTTTCAATGGATCTACTAAATCCAAATTTTACTCTCTCTGATAATTTTCTTACCTCATCTTGTGCTACACTTGCCATGATGGTTAGTCTTAATTCAGAATCTGGCATGATGGTATTAATGTTGTCTGATTGAAAATATACTCCTACATTATTGTCTAATAATTTTTGGGTATAAGAGATACTGTCTAATGTATTTCTTGCAAAACGTGTTACTTCTTTTGTTAGTATTAAATCAAACTTTCCTTTTTTGCTGTCTGCTATCATTCTTTTAAATGAATCTCTTTTGTTTACACTTGTACCACTTATACCCTCATCTACATATCCGTGGGCATAGTGTCCAGTTAGAGACTTCTTTTATATGGTTTTCAAAATAAAAAACTTGATTACTTAATGAATTTAATTGTTCATCTTTTTCGCTTGATACTCTTGCATAGTATGTTACTTTTAGTGGTAAGTCATATATACTTTTTCCACTACTTATTTCTTTTCTCATATTATATAAATCCATATCTTTTATCTCCTTCCTTTTATCAAGAAAAGTTTCTTGTAAATTTTTCTTCTTGCCGATTTGAGTTTCCGAATATAATGAGGAAATCTCAAAGGCAAAAGCGATTATAGCCACTTAAAAAATAGAAAATTTTATTTTCTATTTTTTAAGTATCTTTATAGGTACAATTGTTATATAATTGTTTTTCTTTTATGTCTATATTATAAAGTAGTTATTTTCAAACTTTTTCTATTTCCTTATTAATCTCTTTTAATAATTCATCTTGTACATTTTCGTATACCTCTCTATTAATTGTATTATTTTGAAACAATCTTCTATTTAGTATCAACTCAATCTCTAACTCTACTTGTTTATTAGATACAATTTGCTTTTTTTCCATAGGCTGCCTCCTCTTGTTTCTAATTAATATTCAAAGTTAGATTAATGTATGCTAAAACTTATCTCCTTCCTTCTTTTTCTAATTTTAAGGTATACTAAAAAGCAAGCCATTTACTTTTAATAAATGCTTGCTTTTAGTTGATCTTTTGGAACAATATTTTGAACATAATTAGATTAAGTATTTTTTTGACATTTCAATTGCATGTTGCCATTGTAGATGTCTTAAATACTCTAACTCATAATCTTCTTTCTCCTTCAAAATTTTTGTTCTTAACTGTCTATTTGTCTTTTTTCTCTCAAGATAATTTTTATGTTTTATCTTACTTCTTATTTCCTTTTCTTTTTTATAGTTAGGATGTCCTTTTAAAACTTTTGATACATATTGTGGACTTACTCCTAATTCTTTTGCTATACAAACACAGTTAAGGTTTCCTTCAAAATACAATTCGCAAATTTTCTGCCTCTTGCTGTCTGGTTTGATTACCTCCTCTCTTAAAATAGTAATCAACAATTCTTATTCTTTTTTTGAAAATTTGACTTTCTCGTATTTCCTTCCTTTTTTATAAACCTTTCTTAAGTCATTTTGTATCTACTTTTGTTGTTGACATTGTTATTGTACTACATTTTTTATATAATTTCAATAACACACCAAAATTTTTATAAATGCTTATTTTTCAGTAGTCTGAGTATTGTTTTAGTATCTAATTTTAAATTATTTACATATTGGTATCCAAATTTCTGTATCTTTTTCATCATATAGTTCAAAATCTATATTCATACTTTGTTTATATTCTGATGTAACAAAATACTCTTTATATATTCTTGACCAAAGTTCATTTATATCCTCTGCTTTATTTCCTTCACATTTAAATACAACCCATTTACTTTTATTGACATTAATAATTTCTGTTTCAGGCATTTGTTTATCATTTTCTTTCATCTCTATTCCTATTCCATATCTATATTTTTCTGCATCATTTTCTCCAATACAAACACCTAAAGTACATCTTGTAAAATCTTTTGAAATTTCTTTTAACTTTCCATTTGCTTTTATTTCATCCCAAAATTCAGGTATTTCGTTTTTAGTTTCAATGCTAAAATCTCTTATCATTGCACATATTTTAAATGCTTCTTTATTTTCTATTCTATAATCCATCATATTACCTCCATCTAAATTTAGGCTTAATTGGATTTTACTAAATACTTTTAATTTTGTTCCATCCACTTTAGCCATTTTAGGAGTAACATTATGAAATTTTGTAAATGCTCTTGTAAAACTTTCATTACTATTAAATTGATATTTTATTGCAATATCTAATACATTAGATTTATAAATACTTAACTCATCTGCAGCACAAGTTAATCTTCTATTTCTAATATACTCTGCAGGAGACATTCCAATAATACTACTGAAAATTCTATGAAAATAAAAAGATGACAAACCTAATTCTTTTGCTATTTTTTCATAATTGATATTTTCTTGAAGATTATCTTCAATATAATCTAGTGCTTTTTGAAGCTCTACAATGTAATTCATAATCTTCCTCCCTTATGAGATAATTATAAATCTTATATGATTTAGTTTATTGATTTTTCTTGCACGGATTTATTTTTATTTTCTATTATTTTTAACTTATTATTATTAAATTCATAAGTATATTTATGAACTGATTTTCCATCATTTATGCCTATTATATTTATTTTATCATTCCAAACTTTATAAATAAATGGTTCTTTAAATTTTTCTTTCAAAAATTCATATGCTTGTATATATAAGGGATTATACATATTTTTTTCTTCTAAATCATCTATGTCTTTTAATTTTTTATGATTGGTTAGTTTCTTTATTATCTGCCATCCTAAATAATTTTCTCCCATTTTATATGGTTCAAATCCCATATCCATATATACCTTTACAGCTAACCAAGTATGTGTTTGAGTGTGCAATAATGTTTTTTTGTGTCCTAATCTTCTCAATTGTTTTAATGTTTCTGATATTAATGGTTTTGATAGATGCTTACCTTGATACTCTTTTCTTACTGATACCCAATGAACATTACCTGTAATATCATTTTCTGGTACATGTAAATAAAAAGCTGTTGCAGTAGCTATTTTTTGTCCATTTTCATTTTCTATAAAAATACATAATTTTTTTAGTTCTTCATAGTGATTTTTATAATAATAATTAAATATTTCCATTCCTTCTTCAAACGACAAGAATTCTCCTGCTGACATTTCAATTTCAACCCAATCTTTTTCATCTTCCTTATTAAAATAGACAATAATCAATTCTAAACTGTAAATCACTATCAGAATAATACTCTGTAATGGCATTATATAAACAACTAATCATAAAATTTGTACTATTATGTATTTTGCTATCTTGTTTCAAATACTTCAACTTGTCAAAAGCATAAAAAATAATAGAAGCATTTAATAACTGCATTCTGCTTCTAACTATTTCTTGTGGTAAAACTGCTTGTCCTATTTTTAAGTTATTAGAATAAAACATAAGGTCTAATGTATTTTCTATAATATTTCTTTGACTTTCTTTAAATAGATACAACTCACATTTTTGTTTTATATCTTCTAAATCTTTTGCTTCTCTTTTAGACTGACTAATATCTATATTATTATTTTTATGTTTTATATTGTGTTTCTTATTTGCTCATAAATATTCTGTTTCTTGAATCGTATTTTCTCCTACATAATAATCTTCTTTTATTTGATTATCTACTATTACATCATCCGTTTCTATATCATTATCTGTATCAATATCATCGATCTGTAATTCTTCCTGTTCAATCTTACCTATATAAATCAAATTAGGTTTTCCAAAGCCTTGCTTTTCTTCTTTTATAAGGTTTATTTCTCTTAATTCTTTAAATGCTCTTGTTACTGGTTTATCACTTAAATTTAATTTACTTTGTATCTCTTTTCTAGTGTAAATCAAATAGATTTCTCCCCTACCATTTACCATTTATTAATTCTTGATAAGTTCATTCTATTTAGTAAAAAAGCATAGATTACTTTTGCTTCTATACTTAACTTTTTATATCTCTCAATACAAAATAATTCTTGTGGCATTTGATAATATGAATGTTGTAATGTCTCATTTATTTTATAAAGATTCATTGTCTTCACCTTCAGTTTCTCTGTATTTTACTAATAATTCATTTATTTTTCTTTTACTTAAACTTACATATTCACATTTAGGTAAATATTGCTTTATAACACTTTCATATTCTTCTAATCCAAATATGTAGATATTTTTATAATTATCATTTTCATTAAAATAGTAATGTAACCTTGCTAATATTTCCATATTTATTAATGTCATAATTACAACATAATTATCATCTTCTATTTTTAAATCTGCTAATCTAAAGTCTGATAATTCTACATCATACATTTCTTTGATTCTTAAATATATACTTGTCTTATTGCATAATTATTTCTCATTAAAAATTTACCATATTCATGATAAGGAATTAAAATTGTATATTTATTTCCAAAATAAAATCCTTTTTCATGTAATACTATTTTTTCTATGTTATTTGTAAATATCATTGCATTTGCATATCCGTTTTCTTTTCTTATATCGTAATAAATTGATTTTACATATTTATCATCTTTTCCCTCATAGATTGCATATACTAAAAAATTTTCTTCATTGTAATCTAAATTTCCAATGTATCTTCTTGAATATGTTGTTGGCTCATCTTCTTTTTTCATGTTCCAACTAGGTGTAAAAGTTAAATTATCTTGTATGAAACAACTTGCTATATCACTTATTACATTTAATCTTTCCATATTGTTTTCATTTCTACAATGATTTCTTACTTCAAATCCATTTTCTAACAAATATTCTTTCCCTTTACTTCCTAATGTGTATATCTGTGCTTTAGTCTTCTTACATAGTCATATTTTGCTAATAACACAATTCTTTTTTCTTGATATGTCTTTGTTTCATAAATATATCTTGCATTATCTAATGCTATTATTTTATACTTTCCCAAAAATATTAATAATTCTATATCTCTGTTCTGTAATGTCATTCCACTTCTCATCCAAATCACCTCCATAATTTTCTAGGTAGTGTAAACTAATTTTAAAATTAATTTGTCTACACACCTTGTCTT
>CASDJM010000063.1 GCA_949280815.1 uncultured Clostridia bacterium
ATAATACTACAAATTTTTTATAAAAGTTTGTTTCACATCATTGACACATATACAACGACTGTGAAAAAATGTTTGCAAATACTTGACTTTGTAAATATTTTATTGTAAAATGAATATAATAATGATAGTTGCAATTTATCTTGCATAGCAGGTGCGACTGCCACAATAACCTAAAATTCAAGAAAAGGTATAGCCTTTTAGGTTGGTTAGGCAACGGAAAAACCTAAAATTCAGGCAAGAGTATAGCTCTTGGGGTTGGTTAGGCAACGGAAAAATCGCACATTAAAGAGGAGGGATTATGGTACTGCGGTACGAAAATACTCCTCTTTATAAGTTTTTAAGGAGGAAAATAATGAAAGGAATATCAAGACCGATAGATATATTTAATACAGTTTCTAAATGCTTAAAAGAATATGATAAGAATTTAAGAAATACAAAAGTAATGTTTGTTATAGAAAATAAAGATAGAACACTTTCAAAAGAAGAAGTTTATTTTCCTAAATCAAGTTATAAACATTTAACTGGTGTATCAATAATAGAAAAATCAACTGGAAAAAGTTTAAATGCTTATGAATTTTATGATATTTTGAAGGATGAAAGATTAAATTTAAAAGAATATATAATAAAAGAAAAAGATTCAACTACAGACTTGAAGCTCCAAGTATTACCTCAACTTATGAGAATAGATAGGATGGCCAATATGTTTGGAGAGTTTTCTAACTTTAATATTTTTTTACAAACAGAGAAAATTGCAGGAAATATAAATGCTTGTATGGGATTTGTAAAAGATAATGAATCAAATACATATATTCCTAATACATCTTTAAAAAAAGATATTAGAGATATAACAAATAATAGAAATAAGATTGTAGCAATTTTCAAAAAAGACATTACTGAAAAATTGTATAAAAACATTACATATTTAAAACAAAGTTATCAAATTACTGATATATTGAAAAACAAAGAAATAAATAAGATTATAGACACAAAAAATATATATTCAGCAGATAGAAATACAGATAAAAAAATATATGATTTTATTTATAAAACAAAAAAAGATGATAGTGAATGAAAATTTGATTAAATCAAAATTTTTATATATTTTTTATCAATTAAGGCAACTAACCGATAAATGTGCTAGTTGCCTTTGTTTATTATAAAAGGAAAAGACAAATCAATGTTTTTCTCGGCATAAATTTATTCCAATTCCACATTGATTTCTAACAAAAATACCCTTAAAAATACAAAAAAACTTTTAATAACTTTTATTTTTAGAAAAAATATGGTATGATTGCATTGAAATTAAAGATTTACAAAATGTAAGGTGATGAAAATGACAGTAAAATTTGTAGAAGACTATTTAGATAGTAAATTAAAAGAAAATGAAGAATATATCGTTTGTACTTTTTATGAACTTAGAGTAAAATACAATTTATCTGAAGAAGATGTAGACAAGTTTTTGGAATGGGGAAGAAATAAATTGCAAAATATGGGATATAAAGTTTATTTTACAGGTACAAGGTTTGTTTACCAAAATGCAAATAGAATAGTAGAAGACAATCAATATATGATAGCAATAAAAGAATAATATAACAAAAATTAAAAGGAGAGAAAAAGATGAATCCATATGAGGTATTTGACAGAGAAGAAATCAAAAAAATTGAAGAGGCAGCAGGTTTTATTGAAAATAGAGAATATACAAAGGAAGAATGTAATAAATTTGTACATAGTATATCAGAAGATATTATGAGTAAAAGTGTTATTAAATAATGGAAATAAAGCAACTATTTTGGAAGAAGTTGATAAAAATCATTATAAAGCAGAAATAGTAAATAATGATGGAAAGACAGAAGGAATCATACAAATAACAGATAATGATATAAAGGATTGTATATTCAAAAAATAACATTTACAGAAGATAAGAATAATTAAATGTGGCAGAAATAGAGGAATGTTATGAAAGAAAAAATATATAAAGAACCGATAAAAGAAGAAACTGAAACAACAATAAATGTACTATATCATGAAAATAAACTGGTAGTTTATACTAATAAAGTGTCGCTACAAAAACAACTTAACAAATTAATTGGTGAGCCAACTAAAGAATTAAAAATAAAAAGATCTATTGCAGGGAGTATATGGGAAATATCATTAGAAGAGAAGAGTAAAATACAAAGAATTATAGTAAAGGCAAATATCTATGAATTATAATAATGAAAAGGAAAATGTATGAAATTAGATAATTATATTGAATTTATAAAAGAAAAACATAAAGGTCAAACGAGAATACAAGGAACACCATATTATATGCACCCACTAGAAGTAAGTAATATTTTATATGAGAAAGGTTTTTCAATAGAATATCAAATAGCAGGTTTATTTCATGATTTATTAGAAGATACTAATGCTACTTATGAAGAACTAGTTGAAATATCAAATAAAGAAATTGCTGAAGTAGTAAAATTGGTAACAAAAGAAAAGGGATATATTATGTCAGAATATATTGATAGAATCATGAAAAATGATATGGCAAAAATGGTGAAATTAGCAGATAGATTACACAATTTATCAGAAACACATTTAGCTTCAGAAAGATTCAAAGAAAGATATATTAAAGAAACAGAAGAATGGTTTATAGACTTAGCCACTGGAACAGTTTTTGAAGAAGATATAAAAAATATATTAAATAACTTAAAACAAGAATTACATGAAGAAATATAAAAAAGATTATAGGAGGGATTAGATATGAATGGTAAACAATTATCAGAATTTGTAAGTGAATTTAGAAATAAATATGTTGGAAAACAAATAGAGATACAAGAAATAAAAAAACTATTAAATGACAATTATCAAGCCAAAATAAATGATAGTGTAGAGAATAAAAATATTGTTAGCATTGATATTAAACCAGTTAAAATGCAAGATCACGAAAAGAATATATGTATAAATAGATTAAATATAATAACAAGAAAAGGTATTATAGCTTATTTAGTTGTAGAACAGGAATTTACTTCAGTAATGGTTAATTCTGTAAGGCAAAGGTATTATTTTGATAAAGAAAATGAACTATTTGTAAGTAGTGTTAAAATGGATGAAAATATGATTTTATATAATTTGTGCTATGAAACAATGATAAAATATAATGGAGAATTCTTTTTTCAAGATAGATATTCTAAAAAAGAGGAAGCTATAAGTTTTAATGATGCTATTTTTGCTCAAATAATAAATGATAAAACTATTGAAGAAATCAAAGAAATATATGATAGTCAGGAAGAAGTAGAAGAAACTATATAATTAAAGGAGAAATTTTATTATGTCAGAATGGAAATGTATAAAATGTGGAAATACAGAATTTGAAAAGGACCAGTTTCAAGCAACAGGTGGTAATTTTTCAAAATTATTTGATGTTCAAAATAAAAAGTTTATTACAGTAAGTTGTACTAAATGTGGCTATACTGAAATGTATAAAACAACTACTGAGGCAGGAATGAATATATTAGACTTTTTAATGAATTAGAAAATTAACTAGAACGATAACTAGTAATTTGAAAGTGAGATGAGATTGTGAATAATCTTATTATTAGAGAAATTAGAAAAGAAGAATATAAAATACTTGAAGATTTTTTATATGAAGCAATATTCATTCCAAAAGGAACAAAAAAGCCACCGAGAGAAATTATAAATAATGAAGAATTACAGGTATATATTAAGGATTTTGGAACTGATAAAAATGATAATTGTCTTGTAGCAGAATATGATAATAAAATTGTTGGTGCTTGTTGGACTAGAATAATGGATGATTATGGTCATATTGATAATGATACACCATCTTTTGCAATTTCGTTATATGAAGAATATAGAGGTAAAGGCATTGGTACAGATTTAATGAAAACTATGTTGAAACTTTTAAAATATAAAGGTTATAAAAAGACATCTTTATCAGTTCAAAAAAACAATTATGCAGTAAAAATGTATAAGAATGTAGGATTTAAAATTATTGATGAAAACGAAGAAGAATATATAATGATTTGTGATTTATAATTACAAATTACAAATTACAATTTGAAAGTGAGATGAAGTATTATGGATTTAAAGAAAATAGAAAATTTTATTGATAAACAAAAAGTTAGTTTTATATGTTCTATTGATGATGAAAACTATCCTAATGTGAAAGCAAGGCTTAAACCAAGAAAAAGAATAGGATTAAAAGAGTTTTACTTTTCTACTAATACTTCTTCTATGAGAGTTAGTCAATATATGGATAATTCAAATGCTAGTATTTACTTTTATTACAAAGGACTAATTAAGTATGTTGGTGTCATGCTAAAAGGAAAAATGGAAGTATTAACAGACCAAGAAACTAAAAATATGATTTGGAAAAAAGGAGATACCATGTTCTATAAAAAAGGTAAAACGGATCCAGATTATTGTGTTTTAAAATTTACTGCAACAAGTGGTAGATATTATTGTGATTTAAAAACAGAAAATTTTGATATAGAGTAATTCAAATTACAATTTGAAAGAGTGATAAAAAATGGAAAATGTTATAATTAGAAACATTGAAGAAAAAGATATTCCAATTGTTGTAGATATTCAAATAGATGGTTGGAAATCAGCATATAAAGGAATAGTTGATGACAATATTTTAAATTCAATGAATAGAAATGAAAGAATAAAAAAGAGAAGTAATGATTATAAAGAAAATGGTTTTATAGTTGCAGAATTAGATAATCAAGTAGTTGGATTTTGTAGATATATTGATAGTAATAAATTTACACAAGATATATCATATATAGATTGTGAATTATTAGCACTATATGTTAAACCAAATTTAAAGTACAATGGCATAGGAACGAAACTATTTCAATTTGTTGTAAATGAGTTTAAAAACAAAAATAAAACGAAAATGATATTGTGGTGCTTAAAAGATAATGAGCCATCTAAAAAATTTTATACTAAAATGGGTGGAGAAATTATTAAAGAAAGATCAATAGAAATAGGAGAAAAAGAATATTTAGAAGTCGGATTTGAATATAATATCTAACTGCAAAATTACAAGTTGAAAGTTAGGTGTATTTATGGAATATGACAAATTAGAATTTGAAACAACTTTTAAAAATGGAGATATGATTCCAGTAGAATATACTGGTTATGGAAAAAATATATCTCCAGAATTTAGAATTAAAAATTTATCAGATAAAGCAAAAAGTTTAGTAATAATTTTAGAAGATTTAAGTCATCCGATAAAAAACTTTACTCATTGGATTGCTTGGAATATAAAGGCAAATTCTGTAATTCCAGAAAATGTTGGAAATATGGATAATGTTATGCAAGGAATTGCCTATGGATTTCATAAATATGCAGGAGCAAAACCACCAATGTTTCAAAAACACAATTATAAATATACAATATATTCATTAGATAATACTTTGGAATTATCATCTAATATTATGAAAAAGAAACTATTGAAAGCAATGAATGGGCATATTTTACAAAAGGGAACTATTATAGGTTACTTTAAAAGATAAATTACAATAAGTAGGGCAAGTAATTAAGTTGAAAATTACTTGTCTTTTATGATATATTAGTGTATATTTTTATAAAACATTTAGAAAAATATCTAAATGACTATTGACAAAATTAAATAAAAGTAATATATTATATTTAGATAAATATCTAAATGAAAAGAGAGGTGATAATATGGGAATGTCAGAAACATTAAAAGCTATTTCAGATCCAGCAAGAAGAGAAATATTAGAAATGCTAAAAGAAGGGAAAAAGACAGCAGGAGAAATAGCAAGTAGATTTGACTTAACAGGAGCAACCGTTTCATATCATTTATCAACATTAAAAAAAGCAGGACTAATTGCAGAAGCAAAATATAAGAAATATATTTTTTATGAATTAAACATTTCTGTATTTGAAGAAGTTTTAATTTGGATAAAAGGATTAGGAGGTAATCTTAATGAAAAAAATTAATATAAAAAGTTTAATAATTACATCAACTGTATGCTTATTGCCAATTATTTGTGGGGGAATATTTTACAATTCATTACCAGAAAGCATTGTGATAAATTTGGGAATAGATAATAATCCTAATGGATACTTTTCAAAACCAGTATTTGTATTTGGAATGCCTATAATAATGGTAGCATTACAAGTATTTTGTTGTATTGTCAGCGATTGGTCTGATAAAAATCCAGAAGCTAATAAAAAGGCTGTTACAGTTTATAAATGGATTATTCCTATTATTACAGTAGTTATGTATGCTGTTACTATTGCGATTGCCTTTGGAAATGATTTAGACATAAGAAAAATAGTAATGTGCGTACTAGGTATTTTATTTATAATTTCTGGTAATTACATGCCAAAGGTAAGAAGTGACTATTACATGAGTTCAAAAGTATTTTGGGTAAAAAACAGAGATGAAAAATTAGTAAATAAAGCAATGAAAGTTACTGCATACGGATTAATTGTTTTTGGAATATTATTTATTTTAAGTATATTATTTGATGTAGCAGTAAGTATAGCCGTGTCAATAGCAACCATAGTATTTTGTGTATTTATTTATCTATATGTATATGTAAAAAGTGTAAAATAGAAAGGAAAGAATTTAGCTATGAAAAAAAATATTCTTGAAATTCAAAATTTAACAAAATACTATGGAAAAATAAGAGGAGTAGAAAATTTATTCCTAAAATTAGAAGAAGGAGAAATATTTGGATTTATCGGACCAAATGGAGCTGGGAAATCAACTACAATTCGTTCCATAATGAATTTAATCAATAAAACAAGTGGAAAAGTTTTAATAGAAAACAAAGAATTTAATAAAAACGATATAGAAATAAAAGAAAAAATCGGTTATTTACCAAGTGAAATTTACTTATATGATGATTTAACAGTAAAAGAAATGCTAGATTATCATGAAAGTTTTTATAAAAAAGATATTCATAAAAGAAGAGTAGAGTTGGTAAAAAGATTAGAGTTAGATGAAAAAAAGAAAATAGAAGATTTATCATTGGGAAACTTAAAAAAATTAGGAATCATATTAGCATTAGCACATGAACCTAAAATATTAATTTTAGATGAACCAACAAGTGGACTTGATCCAATTATGCAAAATGTTTTTTATGATTTATTAAAAGGAGAAAAAGCAAAAGGAAATACGATATTTTACTCAACCCATATTTTAAATGAAGTTTCTAAAATTTGTGATAGAGTAGGAATTATAAAAGATGGAAACTTAATTAAAGTAGAAAAAGTAGAAGATTTATCTAAAAAAAGTTTAACATTTGTTACTATAACATCAGAACAAGCAAAAGAAATTATAAAAGATTTTAAAGTAAATATTATTTCAGAAGATGGAAATACTATTAAATTTGGAAATAATTTACCACATGATGAATTAATAAAGAAACTTTCAAAATATAAAATTGACAGAATTTTAATAGAAGAAGCAACACTTGAAGATATATTTTTACATTATTATAAATAAGGGGGATAAATAATGTTTAAAAGAGAAATGAAAATAAATTTTAAAAGTTTTGTAATATGGACATCCATTTTAATAGGACTATTTTTAATAGTATTTCTAGTTTATCCATCTATCATAAATAGTGAAAATATGGAAATGATGGATGAAATGATGAAAATGTTTCCAAAAGAAATGTTAAAAGCATTTAATATGGATATTTCAAGTATTGATACAGCTTTTGGATGGCTAAAAACAGAAGGTTTTGTATTTGTACTTTTAATAACAGGAATTTATAGTGGTATTCTAGGTTCAAATATTTTATTAAAAGAAGAAAGTGATAAAACAATTGAATATTTAAATAGTATGCCAGTAAAAAGAAAAAATATAGTAATAAACAAAATACTTTGCGGATTAGTATATATTATTTTAATGATAGCAATAATTGGAATATTTAACTTCATAGGATTAAGTTTAAGTGGAGAATTTGATAAAAAATCATATATATTATTAAGCATAACACCATTATTTACAGAGGTAGTTATATTTGCAATATGTTTATTTTTATCAACATTTACACATAAAACTAAGAAAACACTTGGAATAAGTTTAGGAATAGTATTTGCAAGTTATTTTCTAAATATCATATCAGAAATGGGAGAAAGTACAGAATTTCTAAAATACATATCAATTTTTACACTTGCAGATATTCGTAATGTAATTGTAAATGTATCAATCAACCCAGTAATCATTGTATTAACAATAGTAATTACAGTAATATTTATGGCTTTAACTATAATTCATTATGAGAAAAAAGAACTTATATAATCAAAGAGAATAATGCAAATTTCGTAAAAGCAGATAATTCAACTTTATTTGAAACTATCTGCTTTCTATGTTATAATCATTTCGATAAATTACAATAAGTAGGGCAGATGATTAAGTTGAAATTATCTGTCTTTTATTATATAATCGTAACAAGAATTAGTAGTTTGAAAGGTAGATAATGATGAAAAATATTCTTATACATGGATTAGGTCAAAATAGTGAAAGTTGGGATAATACTAGTATGTATTTAAAAGAGAATAATATTGATATAATATGCCCTGATTTGTTTGAGATAACAAAAAATACTTCAAAAGATTATAAAATGCTGTATAATACTTTTTCAGATTTTTGTAATAATCAAAAAGAAAAACTTAATTTGTGTGGTCTTTCATTAGGTGGAGTATTAGCATTAGACTTTGTAAAAGAATATCCAGAAAAGGTAAATTCTATTATTTTGATAGGTACTCCATATAAAATACCAAAAGCACTTTTTAAATTACAAGGCTTAATATTTCATATAATGCCGAAGAGGGTATTTGAAAAGATGTGTTGCTCTAAAAGAGAATTTCTTACTTTAGTTAATTCAATGAGTAATCTTGATATTGCAAAAGATTTAGAAACAATAAAGTGTAACAGTTTAATTATATGTGGTGATAAAGATAATGCTAATATGGAAAATGCTAAACTATTAAATAAAAGCATTAAAAACAGTAAATTTAAAGTGATAAGTAATTCATCACATGAAGTTAATATTGATAATCCAAAGGAACTTGCTAATATAATTTATGATTTCTGGAAGGATAATCAATAACACAAATTATATTATAGAGGAGATGGATCAGATGAAAAAGAAAATAGGTATTGGTATAGGAATATTTTTGATATTACTTATAATTTTAGGAATTATTACAAATTATGCAGATGGTGGCAGAGTATCAACAGGACATGAGCCAAAGTATTGTATAAAAGTAGTTAGTAGTGATGGAAGTAAAGTAATTTATTGGGGATTAGGTTATAAAGTTATTCGTTATGTGGGGGTATCTCCAAATGAACCTTATGAAAATAATATTGGTGCAAAAATGGGAAGTTGGTTTATGGATTATAAATTGCCTAAATCAAATACTATTGAAATTGAATATGAAGGACAAACAATTACTATAACTGATATGAAAGATATAGGAACTATTGAGAATATATTACTAAATTCAAAATATGATGGGGAAATATGTGATGGAATAAATACTCATAAAATAGTATTAAATAATGAGGTTTATTATATTAAAGAATCATGTAAAGAAATACAAAAAGGTAATAAACAAGCAACAATTTCAACAGAAGATTTAAGCACGATAAAAAGTATCATTGACAATAAAATAAATGATGAGCAAAACAATACAAAATCTAATCGTAGTTCAGAAAATGTTACGATAGAAATTAATAATAGTACAATTAAACCTGAAAGTGTTTCAATAACTATTACTGATAATAATGAAAATCAGTATGGCTGGGGTGTTGAATTTAGAGTTCAAGAAAAAGGTGATGGAGAGTGGAAAAACTTAAACTATATATCTGATGAGCTGTCTTGGATTGATATAGCTTATGAATTAAATGAAGATAAGCAATTAACTCAAAAATTAGATATAGAAAAGTATTATGGAAAATTGCCTAATGGAATATATAGAATAGTTAAACCAGTTTATGATAATGGCTATATTGATATATATTCAAATGAATTTGAAATTAAATAATTAAAACACAAATTATATCACATATAATGGAGGAATTTACCTAATGTTTTAGTAGGAAGTACAATACGATCATACTTATCATATTTACTAGATGAAAATAAATTAAGTTATGAATTTAAAGACAATAAAATGTTATGGAAACAAGTATAATTAAATTATCTATGAGATATTAGAGATTAGAAATAATCTCTATATTTTTTATTTTTTAGAAAAAGTTGTAACCTTTTTTTAAAAAATGTTACTATAGGTATGAAAGTTAACTGAAAAAATAATAAGGAGATTTAGGTCTAAATTGAAAAATGAAATTTTAAAAGATTATCTAAAAAACGGAAAAGTAGATATAGACAAAATAATAGATGATTTCTATGGCTATGTCTATATAATAGTAAAAAATGGAGTAAGTATAGCCATGACAGATGAAGATATAGAAGAAATAGTATCAGATGTATTTGTTGCTATATGGAAAAACAGTATAAATTTATTAAAAACAACAGAAATAAAGCCATATCTAATAGGAATTGCTAAAAATGTGATAAGGAATAAGTATAGAAATACAGAATTAAATTTTTCTATATCAGATTATGAAGAAAATTTAATTGATACTTGTAATATTGAAAAAATCACAGAAGAAAACGAACAGAATAAAGTTATTCTTGATACTTTAAAAACAGTAAAACCAAAGGAATATGAAATATTTATAATGTTTTATTATGAATCAAAATCAGTAAAAGAAATAGCAAAAGTGTTAAATTTATCTACAAGCAATGTTAAAACTATACTTCATAGAGTTAGGAAAGTCATTAAAAGAAATTTAGAAGATAGTGTAAAGTAATCTATGAAAAAATGAAATATGGAAATAATTTCC
>CASDJM010000064.1 GCA_949280815.1 uncultured Clostridia bacterium
CATTATATTTATAATCTTGCTTTGGTGTCGTTTTCATGGTAATACTTGTTACACTGTCTTTTATACTTACATTGTAGCTTGTTGTTTTTTGTATTCCATTTTCTTCATATGTTACTGTTAATGGTAAACTTGTATTTTCTGTTGCACTATTAAATCCTGTTACTGTTACCTTACTATCGTTTAATTTAACTGCTTCTGGTGTTCCTACTGCTCTGGTTACTAAGATTTCTCCATAGTTTGTACCATCTGTTGTTAAATCTATGTTGTCATTTACATTGTATTGTGTCTTTGGTGTCACGTGCATTGCAATGGATTGAACATCATTAATAATATCAAAAGTATAATTTTGTGCATCTGTTGCTCCATCTTTGTCTGTATATGTGATTTTTACTGTCTTGCTGTATCTTTGTGTTGTGCTATCATAATCACTTGCTTCTGGTGTCATATTAACTGGTGTTGTTCCATCTGTTTCTGTTATCGTTGCATTGGATAATGGTAATGTTCCTGTTGTAGTATCTGCATATGACAAGTTTATAATTCCTGTTGATAAATCAAGGCTTTGTCCATGATTATAGGTTGATTTTGTTGGTACTGTTATATTTACACTTGTTACTGCATTTGTTACTTTTACTTGGAATGTTTTTACAATTGTATCAGTTTTTGTTGTATCTGAAAGTGTGTAAGTTACTGTATAAGTTACAGTTACAGTTTGCGTTCCTATCGTTTTTTTGTCAAATCCACTAATAGTAGTATTTTTAAGATCAACATATGTTGTTGTTTTATCTTTCCATTGTAAATTTAATGTTCCCCCATCCAAATCTAATTCTTGATTATATGGTACAATTGTTTCATATGGTGATGTTATTGTACTAGACTCTACATAGTTATATACTTCTACATCAATCGTATTGGATGCTGTACTATCTCCCAAACTAACTGATAAATTTTGTTTTCTCCCTACTGTTTGAGCATTATATCCAGATACAGCAATACTTCCATTGGGAAGAGATATATTGGTCACTCCGCTTCCTAATGTTACTTCAACAACTGCTCCTGTTACATCTAGACTTTCATCATATTTGTATATTTTCTTATTTGGTTGAGTCTTTACACGAATTCCCTGAATTGAATCATTTACGACAACTGTTTGTTTAGCAGTTTTTCCCTCATAAGTAAATATAATATCTTGCGTTCCTTTTTCTGGTATAACTCCTTCTGCTGAAGTTTTATGAAAATTACTTGAACCAACATCTGCTTTTAACTCACTTACTGTTACTCCTTCACTATCTTTAGTTAAATCTATTTTATTTCCACTTTCTGTTGTTGCAACTAATTCTAATGATGCAAAGTTAAAATCTTCATCATGTGTATATTCTAATACACTCATTGGTGTTTTTACACCTAATGAAACAACTGGGTCTGTTACTGTTAATGGAACATCAATACTAAAATCTTCATAATTTTTGTAAGTAATTGTTACCTTTTTATCATTAACATCTGCTGTTTCTTTATCTTTTTTTATATTACTATCTGTCATGGAAACATCCTCAGACGTTCCATCACTATAATTTACAGTGATATATCCTCCTTCCAGGTCTATATTCTCTCCATGTTTATATCCTGTTTTTGTAGGTGGTGTTTTTTGTACAATTGATGTTATTGTTTTTTCTGCTTCCGTAAATCCAACTAACCCAAAAATACTTGGCTCATTTACTCCATACAAAGCTCCTCCATAAGCAATCTCAATTCCACTATAATCAACACCAGCTGCTTTTCTTAACGTAAACATATCATTGGTTAAATCAGATATATCAAGTCCTTCTGCTACTCTAAAATACATCTCTGCTAAGACAATTTCTCCATCTTTTTGAGCTTTAGGGTTAATATCAGTTGCTACTACTCCTTCCATTCTCATTGTCCCAGCAGAAGTATCTAACCAACTGTTGTTTTCTGATATAGAAGAACCAAATGTAGTAGTCATTGGTGACCAATCTAGCATAGTATCTGCGTCTACATATCCTGCTCTTCTATCATAGTAAACTGGTTGTAATTTATCATTTGCATAACTTAATGCTACATCATAACCAGATGCTGGAATATCCCCCACCAATATTAAATTCATTTGTACGACTCTATCAAGTTCCCAATCTTGTTTCATATATTTGTCATTTTCATCATACATCAATTGTACAATCATGAACCTTCCATCATCGTTTGGAACAATTGGATAACCTGCTGCATTTACGCTACCTATTAATAAGCCATATGGCGATAATAGTTGCATTAAAATCATGATTAAAGTAAGTAATGCTAGAATCTTCTTTTTCTCTTGTTTTATTTTAGCTATCATTGTTTTCCCCCTTCTAATCTATCTCTCTTTTTTCACCATTATTTTGTGTTACAATACCTTTATCATATAAATTTATAATACCATCATTATTAACATCATAATCTTCTTTGTAATCTGCATTGTCTTGTTTTATTCCATTGTTTTGTGTTGTTGCAGCTTTATCTTTAATTTGTATAATTCCATCCTTGTTGACATCTCCTGCCTCAAGTTGTTTTGTCCCTTTATCTACACTGTTATTCTCTGTTATTTCAACATTCGTATAAATATGATCTAAATAACCTGGTTTATCAATAAGAATATCATAATTACCCACTAATAAGTTAATTTCATAAGTCCCATCATCATTTGTCTCTACTTCTATAACTTCTGAGACTTGTGTCAATCTATCATGTAAGTTATCTGTTCCTAGTTTTGCAAAATTAGTTTTTACTTCCTCCCAGTCTATCGTTTTGGCAATTTCTTCTACTTTAAAAACTCTAATTTTAGCAATATGCTTTCCTGTCGTTGTTTCTGTGGCTTTTGTATATATATTTCCTTTCAAAGTCCCATATGGTCTTTTTATCACCAATGTATATTCATTCGTTGTTTTACCATCTTCTGCTGTTACCTTTACTGTTATTCGTGTATCTGGCTCCCCCAGTTTATTTAATGTAAATTCGAATGGAATATCATTTGACAAATCCTTCTCCTCATATACTAAATTACCATCTTGATCTTTTTTAGGTACTTTCATTTTCATCGTTGCTTTGGCATCATTTAATGTTGCCTTTATATTCATATTATCTAAATATTCTAATAAAGTAACTTCATAATTTAATGTATCTTTATGAAAGGTTGGTGTTAATTCATATTCTTTATAAGTAGAATGATTTACATCTTCTTCATCTATTACTCCTGAGCTTAACACCAAATTGCTTAAACTAGCATCTTTTGAAGCTGTATTGTCTGCAAATCTGAATGTTGATTGATCTGTAAAGAAGTTTTGTCCATTTAGATTAATTTCAATTCCTGTTACGGGATATCTTTCACTGTCTTCTACTAAATGAAACCATCCAATATCAAATTCATCTACTGTCATTTGAAAACTCATCTTTCCAAGCAAAACCCCACCATCTGTGTTGATTACTTTTCCAATTCCTTCTTTATCTATAATATGCTCACTTTCTATTACTGGTGGATCAAATGATAGAGTTCCTTCTATTGTATCAACAGCTTCATCATATGGTATGGTAAAAAATTCTACACATTGTTTAAATTCATCTTCCAATTTAAAATATTCTGTCTCATCATCTGTTACTTCATTTGTTTCTATAGAAGATGGTTGTATTTTTGTACTGTCATACGAGAAGCGAACATCAAATCCGTTTAAATTCAACATTATTTCCCCAAAATTCCATGATTACTTGCTTATTCTGTCCTGCTACTTCTTTTATTTCTACTGCTCTTAACTCAAAATATTGGTCTTCAGTAGGTGTCAAAATATTGGAATTGCTTCCTGAGGCCATAATTACAGTTGTACATATAAATATAATAGTTATACATGTTATAACGATTCTTTGCATGTTGCTATATTTTGACATATATAATATGCCCCCCCTCTCGAAAGACTATTTCCCTTTTTTCTTTTTTCGTGTTCTTCTCTTATTATGAAGAAAAAAAAATATAGTGTCAATTGCACTATTTTCCTTATTTTTATTTATTCTTTTCCTTTTCTTACGGATTTTCATAATGATTAAATGTTTTTTTTATTATTACATTTGAATATATTTATTGTTACAAATATTACATTTTCTTCATCATAAAGCACCAAAGTCTTATTTCCGTAGTATTTTTACAATTTACACCTCCTTATTGATTTGTAAGGCAAGCTGAAAATTTGAAGAAATATTTTATAGATTACCTGTTTTTATATAAGTAAATACTATTAAATTAGTACTTATAGGATTTTGAAGTTGGGTTGACAGCATTGACTGTTTAGTGCTGTGAATGGTAAATATACTTTTTAATGATTATAAAATTTTTATATTTTTTCTTTCCTTTTCTAATCGTTTGTAGTAAAATATTTATAGAATATTTTAACTAAAATATTTTTTGTCATTAATACCTACTTAGGAGGTACTATTTTGAAAAAATTTAAAATTGCTATTGTTGGTGCAACAGGTCTTGTTGGTAGATCTGTTATCCAGATATTAGAAGAAAAGAATTTACCAATTGAAACTTATGGCTTATTTGCCACTCAAAAATCTGCTGGAACAATTTTTAACATTCATGGAAATGATTATGTAGTAGAAGAATTAACAGAAAACGCATTTAATTCTAGCTTTGATTTTGCTATTTTTTCAGCTGGTGGTGAAACTTCTAAAAAATATGCACCAATTGCCTCACAAAAAGGTTGTATTGTAATAGATAATAGTAGCTATTTTCGTATGAACGATGATGTTCCTTTAGTAGTTCCTGAAGTTAATTTAGAAGACGCTTATCATCACCATGGAATTATTGCTAATCCAAATTGCTCTACAATCCAAGCTATGCTACCTTTAAAAGCCTTAGAAGACAAATATCGTATTAAAAGAGTCGTTTATTCTACCTACCAAGCTGTATCTGGTTCTGGAAAAGACGCTTTATGCGATTTAGAAAATACTGACAATTCACAGCCACTCAAAAAATTTCCTCATCCAATCTATAATAACTGCTTACCACATATTGATGTCTTTATGGAAAATGGATATTCAAAAGAAGAATTAAAAATGATTAATGAAACTAGGAAAATTTTACATAGACCTGATTTGAAAGTTACAGCAACAACGGTTAGAGTTCCTGTCCAAAATTCCCATTCTGAATCCATTAATCTAGAATTTGAAAAAGATTTTGAAATAGAAGATTTAATTTCTACCTTAAAGAACTTTCCTAATATAGTCGTGCAAGATGACCTTGCTTCTAATCTATATCCTATGGCTATTACTGCGTCTGGGCATGATGAAGTATTTGTAGGAAGAATTCGCCGTGACGAAAGTATTGCATCTGGTGTTAATCTTTGGGTAGTTGCTGACAATATTCGTAAAGGTGCTGCTACCAATGCTATACAAATTGTAGAAAAATTAATAGAACATCAAATTCAAAACTAAGTTAATAACCAAAAGCGTTAAGAACAATAGTGGGCTGATTAATATTTTAAAAATTTAATATGCAGAGTTCAGCCCACATTTAATTGTTCACCCTCGAAAATTGTAAAGCAATTTTCGCTTTATATTATAGGAAGTTTAGAGAACTTTCCTATAATATAATAAAGTATAATTATATAACATTAAAAGAAAGCCAAAAATAGCAAAAAATAAATGTTATGACGGAAAGTAATTCGTAATAACATTTATTTTTGGCCTTTTTTTACTTTTGGCTTTCTAATTCTATGAATTCTTTATTAACCTTTGATGCAATTCAGCTAACATATTATCCTCCATCTTATTAACTAAAACCTCAATTTTTGCTTGTGTCAAATTAACATTTAAAATCTCAATTTGGTATTCTTTTAATATGTTTATCACTTCATGTAACACTTGACTATCTTGCGTAATCCCATAACCAACAATACTTAATTTTACTAAATCCTTTTGTGTAATCTCATAAATTGGGTAATTTTTCTCTAATAACTCTTGTACTTTATTTTGCTCTTCTTTCTTTATTCTAAATTGTAGATAACATTTTGCTTTTTGAAAAGTCTCTACAATAATATTATTTTGTAGTAAACTTTGATACACATCATAAACTTCTTCTTTTTTAATTGGTTCTTCTCTTTCCATTTGAATAGTTACCAACTTATCATTTTTCACAATACTCTTTACTTCTGATGTTTCAATTTTGGGACAAATTTTTGTACCTCCCTCATCTGAAAATGTTGACTTTGAAACAATATCACACTCAAATTTCTTTCCCATTTGAATACATCGATTATGTAATACTCTTGCTCCGCTATCAGCCACTTCTTGCATTTCATCAAAAGAAATCTCATCCAACCTCTTTGCCATAGTAATCATGTTAGGATCAGCAGAATAAATCCCATCCACATCAGAAAAAATATAACATTTATCTGCCTTAAGAGCCACTTGTAGAGCTACTGCTGTTGTATCAGAACCGCCTCTTCCTAAAGTGGTAATATTTTGTTTCTCATCTAAGCCCTGAAATCCAGTTACAACTACAATATTTCCTTTTCCTAACTCTTCTTCTATTCTACTTATATTAATTTGCTCAATTTTTGCACTAGTATAAATAGAATTCGTTTTAATTCCTGCTTGCCATCCTGTTAAAGAAATGGCTGGATATCCCATTCGATTTAGTAATATACTTAATTTTGATGCTGTTACTTGTTCTCCCGTTGATAACAACATATCCATTTCTCTTTCTTCAGGAATAGCTGATAATTCTTGTGCTTCCTTAATTAATTGGTTCGTTGTTTTTCCTTGAGCTGATACAACAACGACTACGTTTTTTGCTTCCTCCTTCAAACTAATGACTTTTTCTGCAACAACATTTAATTTAATATTATCTGCTACAGAAGTCCCCCCAAATTTTAATACTACTGTGTTCATTTTCGTCACACCTTTATTTTTCACAAAACTTTATCTAATTTTAAACAAAGTTATCCCTTTATGCTGTTATTATAGTATATATTTCCCTTAGTTGCAAGTTTTCCTAGAAAACTTAACTCTCCATTGATTAATAAACCTCTTAAACACAAAAATGCTCAAGAGGTTTTAATTTAGCTGGTTGTCCATACCAGTTTTTTTTTACTATTTTTTAAATCTTCATAATATTGTGCAATTAGTTCATCTAATTCCACACTTATTTGATATATGACACTATAATCATCACCTTGTTCAATACTTTTATTTAATTGCTCCCTTAATTTACAAATTTCATCATTTAACATATTTATTTCTCCTTTTTTACTCATTTCTCCTTGATATACTTATAAATTAACACAATATTACTCCCAAGTCAAGCATTTTCAAGGTTTTTTGCCAACTTTCGTACGTCTTTTTTTATCCTTTTTCGACATATTTAGACAACAAAAAACAGCGTTTCTATTTTTCTAATAAAAACACCATTTTTACTACATTTTCTCATGTCAATTTTTTACAATAGAAAGAATCATTTTTTCTTCTTTAAAGACATCTTTTAATATTTGCTCCAAATATTCTACAGTAACTCCTTCTATTTCCTCTAAATAGTCAAAACTATTGATTGCTTTAAAACAATCTGCCAAAAACATCTTGGCAATATCTGCTACATCATTATATTCTTTTATATAACCACCATATATCATTTTTTTCATGCGAGTAAAATCTTCTTCATTAATTCCCTCTGTTTTTAATCTATTTACTTCCTCTTTAAATTTCTGATACACCTTCTCTGGATTATTGGATTGTCCATCAATTAATACATGTGCATATATATTAGTAAATTCATACTCTAAGCCAGGTTGTGCAAAAATAATCCCTTCGTTATAAAGTTCTTTGTATAAATTAGAACTTCTACCAATTATTAGATTTAATAAAATCTCAATAGCAATATGTTTTTTTACATCACATCCACCAGAATCCTTAATTCCTATGGTATACAATGGTTGGCTAACTTCTAATTTCTGCTCAATTTTTTCTTGCACAATTTCATCTGGTTCTTCTGGATAAATTCCTTTTATTTCTCCACTTGGCTTAGTATCGATTAATCTTTTCTTTACTTCTTCTATTATATTTTCTGGTTCAAAATCCCCACATAACACCATTGTCATATTAGATGGATTATAAAAAGTGTTATAACATTTATATAATATATCTTTGTCAATTTTGCTAATTGTTTCAATCGTTCCTACAATATCAATTTTAACAGGATTCTTATGATACATTGCTTGCATAGCATTTAAATATACTCGCCATTCTGGATAATCATCATACATCATAATTTCTTGACCAATAATCCCTTTTTCTTTTTCTACGTTCTCATCAGTAAAATAAGGATGTTGGACATAGTTCATTAATTCATCCATAGCCTTATAAAAATTGTCAGTACATTCAAACAAATAAGCTGTATGGTCATTTGTTGTATAGGCATTAGCTTCCACTCCTAGTGCTGTCAATATATCTAGACTATTGGTTCCATTTTCCTGTTCAAACAATTTATGCTCTAAAAAGTGTGCAACACCATTTGGAACTGTTGTGACTTCATCTTCTCCTGGTACTACAAAACTACTTTCATTTGAACCATAATGCGTTCCCCATATCATATATTTCTTTTGCATACCTTTTTTGGGAATTATCATTACTGTCAAACCATTTTCTAATTTCTCTGTATATACTTTTTCTTTTACTTTTAAATTCTCAATAACTTGCACTTTCTCTCCTCCTAGTCTCTTAAAAAATATACTGTATTAATAGTAACATTTTCCGCAATGTGGACAACATCCTCTTTCCTTACCTGTTCAATCTTATTCATATACTCCTGAACAGAAATATCACTCTCAGACAATTCTTGTCCAAAATAATAAGTAATTCCTGTATCTTGTTCATCATCTATTGTTTTTATTGCTGCTATCATACCTTTTTTCGCGTTCTGAAGATCCTCTTCTGTAAAATCTCCTTTTTTCATATCCTCTATTTGTTGTTTAATAAGTTTCAATGCTTTTTCGTAATTTCCTATTTCAATCCCACAATTAACAAAAATATTATTTTTATATCTTAGATAAGTCGAACTTGCCACATAAGCCAAATGTGCTTTTTCTCTAACATTTTGGAACATTTTGGAATTTGCACTTCCTCCTAAAATACTATTATAGATTAACGTATCATATCTTAAATCTTCCTTATCTAAGCATATATCTAATCCTAATATCAATTTTCCTTGTGTTACTTCCATAGAGTCTGTTATCATCTTTTCTTGTCTTGGAAGGTTTTTATTTAATTCTTTTGGGACAATATACTCTGGTGTTCTTTCTTTTAATTTCTCTATATTTTCATTGGCTGTAACTACTTGATTGACGTCATCTTCTATCATACCAGATACAAAAATATCAATTTTACAAGTATTTATTAGCTCTTGATAATATTCATACAAATTCTTCCCATCTATACTTTCTAAATCTTCTACATACCCAAATTTATATAATCCAAATGGTGCATCTTTGTACATTTCTTCAATACAACGATCTAATGCATATCTTGCCTTATTGTCAATTTTCCCTTCAATTCTCTGCTTAATATTGTTTTTTTCTTGCTCCACATATTCTGGCTTAAAACTTTCATTTTCAATATGAGGATTAAACACTATCTCTAATAACTTTTCCATAGAAGTTTTCAACATATCTTCTCCTTTTTGTGGTAAAAAGTTATCATTTACTGTTTCTAAGTAAAATTTCAAAACTTGATTATCTCCTGTTTTATCTAGCCCGCAATCAAAACTAGCTCCATACATCCCTTCCATTTGCTTGCTGATTTCTTCTTGTGAAGGCATGGTTTTAGAACCTCTTCTCAAAATAGCTGAAATAACTGCATTCTTGGTTACATTTTCTCGATTTAATTTAGTCGTTATAAAAATAGATATTAAATTTGTTTTGAATTGATTGGTATTAATTGTGTGAAGTTTAATTCCTTTTTTTAATTCTATTTGTTTATATTCCATCTCTGTTCCTCCTTTGATTTAGTATACTACTTTTTTACTTTATTATACTTTAAAACTGATTTTAGAACGGAAAACGATGATTTTGGGGACGAAAGAAAAAATCATGATGATTTTTATTTACTTTAAATATTTTATTGGATTTGTATCATGATTTTTTCCTCTGTCCCCAAAATTATCGTTCGCCGTTCCTAAATCATAAAACAAAAATTGGAAGTTTTAAGTATTTTCTTTTACACCCTCAACTTCCAATCCATTTTTCTAAAATTTTCTTTTTCTCGCTGCCTCTGATTTTTTCTTCCTCTTTACGCTAGGCTTTTCATAATGCTCTCTTTTACGCACTTCCTGAAGTACTCCATTTCTTGCACATTGTCTTTTAAATCTTTTTAATGCATCTTCTATATTACCATTATTAACTTTTATCTCTGACATTTTATATTTCCCTCCTTCCGGTCATACGAAAACTGTATGTGGGATAACCCTTCTAATGATATTCATTATACATGAAAGCATAAGACTTGTCAATAGTTAGAATTCAAATAATACAGCTTTTATGATTAAGGATAATTAAAAAATTAAATTCAATTTAAGATAGTAAATAAAATACCTTACTCTT